>JANPHP010000347.1:0-4538 GCA_031424495.1 Bacteroidota bacterium
GAGGGCACCAAACAATATTTATGGGACGTCAAGGGGGCATAGCGCGGTTTTTGGGGAGTTGTCGGCAGTGGATCGGCTATGTCGATGACGGGCGCCGCAACACCCTAGAAACATCTAAACAGCAGCGTTCCATATTAAGGAACGCTGCTGAAAATCAGAAGATTGAAAATGTCCTGGCTTAAAGCCCTCAAAACCACTGTTCGAGGTGAATGAAAGACGCAAGCCAAAAACCTTATTGTTCTAAAAATCACTGGCTCAATTGCCTCTAATCCTTGCACTTCTGGCACCTGCTTTGGTGATTGTACTCGATACGCGCTCTCTGTGCGGTTTTAAGCTTCTCGTGAGTACACATGCTCTCCTTGTCGATGCCGCTGTATGCCTCGCTAGGTGTGAGTCCATCGAGTGAGCCGTGCGGACGGCGGTCGTTGTAATCGAGAATCGCCTGGCTGACCGCTTTCTCAAGTGAGACGCCATCAGGAAGCTTTTTTGGGAACAAGTACCTGTACTTGACAACCTTATTAACGGCCTCGACGATGGAGTTTGAGAAATGGACGTCTCGCAAGGCGACGAGCTTGTGAATCGAGATGGTACTGTTGGAAATGAATCCCTTGACGATGGCGTTGTTATTCTCAGAGCCACCGTCCACGATGAGGTCCAATGAGCCTTGGTGGTTCGCGTCGATGAGCGGCTGCGCGGCTTCACGGAGTGTGGCTACCCGGATGCTCGCCGATAATTCTCGTGAAACGCGCCAAGCGAGGATTTTCCTTGAGAAGTTGTCTACGACGAGGTAGCAATAGCTTTTCAAACCATCCATTGTCTTGACAATCATCACATCAGCGTGCCAGGCTTGATTGGGGGCGGTAGCTCTGAAGCCAGCAGGTGTCTTGGGCTTGCGGCGGACCTTGCGGGATATTCCTAGTTGTCGGGCGTACTTGTACCATGTCTGCAAAGAGAGCAAGACCTTGTTCTCACGGAGTGCATACCAGGCGACCGAGCGCACTGGCCACGCTGAAAAATCTGGGTCATGAAGCATTTCTTGGATTGTTTGCAATTCGGGCTTTGTGGCTTGTTGAGGCCATATCTTCAAGCAGAAGGAGAATGTCGAGGCACGGCACGGGTGCATCACCTGTGCTTTCCAGGCTTGGTAGGTGCCTCTGGATAGGTCCAGGAATCGTAGGATGAGTTTCTTGGGGATCGTGGTGGCTGTCGCTTCGATTGCCTCCACGATTTGCTTTTTGGCGCTGCGGAGCTTGGCTTGTACTTGCGGGATGGTTTTGAGGATGGTGCTGATCGTCAGGGCGATCCTGCACCAAGCGCGGAAGAGCTTCCTTGCCTTGTCGTTGGCGGCGAAGGATAGGAGGAGCTCTAGTTCCTGCGTTGCGAGGTTGTTGAGGAAGTGGCCTTGGTTGTTCAAAGGCCCATTTGCAAGCTGCGTATTCCTCGCTTGCAAACCTTGCGCCAACGGTGGGTGTTGGTGCGGGGGATCTGGTTTCGAAATTGCAGCGGGATGGCGGTTTCGAGACCCTTACGGTAGAGGTGCTTGACAGAGGTGTCGTAGGAGGTACGTGAGAAAGCGCTCATGCTCTGGAAACGGTGGATTGCTGTTGTCGGTTGCGTGTATGAACGGAAGGCCAGCCCACTTGGCGGCGCGACAGCGGGTGGAGGGGCCGTGGCCATTGCAGGCCTCGGGTCTGGTGGACGCGGCCGCAAGGCGCGCTCGCGAGACGGTACCCACTTGCCCGCCGAGGCGGGCCCGCGACTCGCTGCGGCAACGCGGACAATCGCCCCATTAAAAAATTCCTCGCCACCGTCAATTTTGTCTATGGCACGCGGCCTGATCCGTTCTCGGAGTACCATGCGGGTTTTGGGGTGCGCATGGTGCGGGGCCGCAATCGGCGCCGCGATTGGTGGCTACTCTGGCGATATGGCAGACCGTCGGGCTGGTCGATGATTCGCAGGCACTTCGTTCTTTGATTTTTTCGGTATTGTTAACGTGAGCTTCGCTTTAGAATTCATGTAATTGGCTGGTTATGTGACGCTTTATGAGGCGGCACCTACGGCGCGCATGCTGTTAATTGCAACTTTACCGGGAGCTGTCCCGCTTGCTGAGCGGGACTACCAAAAGTCGGCCCCGCTGGGGCGCACCTGGATCGATTTTCAAGTTTCATTTCTGTCCTTTTATCCGAAGCTCAAGTTATTCTTATCTGTTCTGCCTTGTGGACTTGTTGGGTCTGGGGGGCAGAACTTTTTTTGTTTTGGCAGGCGGGGTCGCCGCCTTTTGTGTTGCTGGGTTCTATTTGGCGCCTCACAACAATTGCATATACATCCCTATATGCTTGTAGGAGGGGCCATAGGTGGGGCTCCACCAAAACCATAGGCCAATGGTGGTGAGCAGTTGGAGGCCAGGGGGAACGCCATCTGGTAAGGGGAGTTGCAGTCGCAGGTCGATGGATGTGGGCTCGGACACGGGCAATACTTGGCTTTCGCAGCTGAAGAATCGGCCTTGGAGGGTGGGGTGCTGGTAGATGTATTCGTCTTGGTCGGCTGAGAAGTGCATGTCGGAGAGGAGGCCGGCACCGAAGACGAATTGGAAATTTTGCAGGTCTCGGTACAAGCTGAACTGATTGCGCGGATTGGGGATGTCAATGGTGAGTTGCAGCTCTTGGCCGGACAGGACAGGTTTGGGTTTGAGGTAGCAGATGTGTTCGAATTGTTTTCTGTGGTGGATCTTGACGCGGTCCAATGGGCGCCAATCGCCTGCGATGGAACGGGGCGACGGCCCGGGGGCACCGTAGGTGAGGTCGCGGCGCAGGGCGTCGTGCAGGCGTTCTTGTAGGCGGTCGAGGAGCTTGTCGTCGCCGAAGTGCTCGGCATGATGGCCCAAACAACGGTAGACCTGGCCTGCGGCCATGGTGGCGCCTCGGTACTCTGCTCTTTGGACGGGTGTGAGGGCTGCCAGCCAAGCTTCATATTCTTTTGCTTTGCGCTCGTCGGCCATTCTTTGCAGGAGGACAAATAGATCGACTGGTTCTTCTTGTTTTTTCTTCTTTCCCATGGGAGTTGTCGTTTATGTTTTGAGTGATGCTTGCGTTTCGTTGTATGCTAATATAAGGGGAAAAACGGTTCGGGTTCGAGTTTACTGTACGGAAATTTACTGTTTGAGTACGGGTCGGCGGTACGTGATTGGGCGAGCAGGATCGCCGCTGTTGCATTGGCTGTGGTGGGGGCCGGCTGCGGCGGCGGGAAATGAGGATGGCGTTTTCCCTATAAACATGCGATAAGCCACGGCGCATCAGGAGAGACGGTTTGGGTACGGGGCGGCGGTACGACATTCAGCGACGCTCCACTTTCTTGGCATCTGTTCCCTATAAATTCCTGCCCGGGAGTTGGGCAAAAGTAGTCTAGCGTATTATGGGTGCAAAATAAGATCAAAAAAGATCCTCCCGAGTGATCGGGGGCTTGGGCTGAAATGCTGGTTTGCGCCCAATGGCTTTGCAGGCGCGCCGCTTTGAAATTGCATATTCTCCAACAAGGATTTATATTTGAGTAGATGAACAAAAACGGATCACAAATCGCCATCATCGTCTTGTTGCTGCTCGTTTTCAACGAATGGACGATGTCCATCTGGTTGAGCTTCGCGCGCTACCGCGATTGGCATTCGACCTACTATGACGGGCAGATTTTGATGATTTTCCGGCTATTGGACCTTTGGTTTGTCACGAGCATCGTTTGGCTGATGCGCACGCGCTTGCCTTGGGGGCAGCTGTTCAAGGAATCGGCGGCTTACGTCGGCGCGACGGCCTTTGCGGCGACCTTGCTCATGCTGGCGAGTAATCCTGTCTTGGCGGGCAAGTTGCAATGGCTGCGTTTGGTCTTTCCGCTGGGCATCGTCTACTTGCTGGCGCGGGCTTTTCACCGGGGATTCATTCAGCCCGAATTGAGCGCCTTGCGTGCCAAGTTGCGGCCTTTGGCTACGGCGGTCTGGGCCATTTTCACGATCTTTTTCTTGCTGGAGGGCGTTTTTATGTTTGTGGCCAAGTCCAGTCTGAACGACAATACATTGGCCTCCAAAATCTGGTTTGAGCGCTACTGGGAGGTTCAGCGGGACGGATATCGAGAGGCCGAAAGCGATTCCTACGTGAGCAAAGTTCCTCAACTCTTCTTCATCGGCGACAGTTTTCTCGCTGGGCATGGCATCAAGGATTCCGATGACCGCTTCTCAAACCGCGTGCAAAAGCAGATCGGAAGGGGATGGCAAGTCCACAACCACGGCCAAAATGGTGCGAACACAAACAAGGAAGTGGATCAAATCAATTGGCACACCGGAGCTGCGAAACTGGTGGTCTTGTGCTGGTTTTTGAATGATATCGACGATGTGGCGCGCCAGAATGGCTTGCGCACGGGAAATGAAGGTCTGCAGGCCCCTTGGGTGATTTCAATGATCCATGGGTCCTACTTGTGCGAGTACCTCGCGGGTTACTTTCCAGACCGACAGACGGGAAACAACTACTTGCAATTCCTGCACCGCGCCTATGCCG
>JANPHP010000348.1:0-9200 GCA_031424495.1 Bacteroidota bacterium
TTTCGTCCACCGCAGCCTTCCTCTGGGCAGGGAGAATCCGCAAACGCCCGCCAACACCTTTTTCATCCATTTTACCCTTGTCTTCCATAAAAATAACTGTTTACACCGTTTTAGGGTGTATAGCTATTCTAGGTCAAGACAAGGGAGGCGAAAAGCCCATTTAATGCACCTCGGAAAAGGCAGGAAAAGGCAGGAAAAGCTGGGAAAAGGCAGGAAAAGCTAGGAAAAGGGCATTTTCGATTTTCGGCGAGTATCGTCCTGAAATTGCGACAATCCCAATCGCTGGATCGTGGCCATTGTCGTCATGAGTTTTCGGCCCACAATGGCAAGTCGCTCGTCCCTATATTGACAACCGGACTTTTTGTCCCTCCCATACAAGCAATTTTACCATGTTGGGCCTTGGTAAATCGCACCTTCCGAATGCTTTCATTTTGAGTAGCGAGTCGTTTTCCTACTCTCCTTGCAACCTGATCCCTGCACAAACCACCCGCAAAATATCGCAAGGGTCGGCTTCAATCGCCAAGGCAATCAGCCATAGCTCGTCCACCCGGAGCTTTGTGGATGAATTATTGGCAAGCTCGCTGAGCCTGGTCTTGCTGATTCCAGTCCTCCTTGAGACCTCCGAACGGTTGATCGACTTTCGCGACAAGTATAACCCCAGCTCTGTCATTGATTCTGTTTTTCTGATCAGAAAGGTAGCTTGGATGGAGATGTATTCCGATTTTCTGAATAGGGCGTTTGCTTTTTGTCCGATTATAGGCATATTTGTTCCGAAAATCGGAATTGTTCACTTAAAACATTTTAGCCCATGTCCCTCCCTTCTAAAAAAGAACTGATCACACGCATCATCCTTCAAGACTTGAAGCACAACCAATTGATCAAGAGCCTACGCGACCTAGGCTTTGATGATTCAGGCGTATATTCGCTCGATCTGCTTTCCATCGTCGCTTCACTTCTTGGCATTCCAGAAGAGAAACTGTCGGAACATTGGGTAGCAACCTATCAAAACCTGATGGACAAATCGACAAGTCTTCCGATATCTGACTTGGGAACTGAACTTAGAGAACTTGCAGAGGAAGGTTATCACCTACTGGAATCCTGCTAAAAGACCGAAATCATAGCATGATTGGAATTCGCAGGTCAATTTGACTGGCGGTAATTATCGGTGTCGTACCTCAGTCCAAAAAATAAATTGAAACACATCTTGTAATTATGAAACATTTATTATACATTTGAGTTCAAATAATAAATGTAGTACATGGACTTCACACCTTACATCGGAGAGCGGCGCTATGAAAGAATCCTTGAGCTTTGCGAGCGCCTAATGCTAAAGTCATTCATTGGGACGGATACGGGCGTTCCGTACCGCTCCATCAACCATTGGGAAAACGCCGGGCTGATCGACAACGACCGAGGCGAGGCAAGGAGTTGGCGGCGATTTTCGTTCGTGGAATTCATCTGGATTCGGATGATCGACGAGATGCGCAAAGTGGGTCTGCCGATGGACACGATCAAGGCCGTGAAACAAAGCCTTTTCCAACCTGCCTCGATTGTCGATCTGGACATCCACTTGAGGAGCATCTACAATGCGAGGGGAGCAGCGAACAAGGATCACGAGGCAGGGCGGGAGGCAATGGAGAAGGACATGCAAGGCCGTTTCGATGGCGGTTTCGAGGAGCAGCAGTTGGATGGCAATTGGTTGCAACACCTTATATTGTCTTCCATCATCAAGCGCTGCCCCGTGGTCTTGGTGGTCTTCACGGATGGTACGCCACTTGCTATCCATGAGGAGCCGGACTATTTCATCTTCCCTGAGCATCTGGATCGCCTGTCCTTCGAAACGCATGTGCGCATCCCCATCACTGGCATCATCAAGGAGTTCCTGATGGGTGGCCTTGCCATCGAGCGAATCGGCGACCTGCAAATCTTGGAACCCAACGAGCAGACCGTCCTACGCATCATCCATTCGGGACAATATGACTCCGTGACGGTGAATTTCAAGGACAAGAAGATGAAAAGCATGGAGCTTAGGCAAAGCCAGGAGGTGACAAGGAAGATCGTGGACGTGCTTGCCGCTGGCAAGTACCAAGACATCTCCATCGTGCAGCACGAGGGCCAAATCACGAAGATCGAAAACACGCTCAAGTTCAAATTTCCAGCTTGACGATGACCAATACCACTTACAAAACCCCAGACACGGGGATGATGCAACAAGGCACGGTGACCCGAAAAAAGGGAGCCGCGCCATTCGCATTGTGCTGTGAAGGCAAACGACAATACCTCAGCAATTTTCAAAACCAAAGTCCCAAGGTGGGCGACCCTCGACGACATCAGGAGCATCGCGGGTTACGAGCATCTATCCGATGGGGAGGCGCAGGGCATACTCGCCTCGATTCGGCAGTTCGTTTCATTGATGGCAAATTTCATACAAAAGAAGCATGAGCATGAATGACATTGATTTGTTCCAACCCTTTGCAATCGGGAAGGCAAAGAAAGCCGATTCGGGCAACAAACGGTGCATCCTCTACACCCGAGTTTCCAGCAAGGCACAGGAAGACCGCACGAGTCTTGAGGTCCAGGCAAGAACCTGCCAGCAATTTGCCGAGCGTAGCGGCTACGAGATCGTGGCCGAGTTCGGCAACAGGGGCGAGAGCGCCAAGTCCGGCAGCGTCCGCAAGGACTTCGAGGAGATGCTGGCCTTTGCGCGAAAGAAGGCGAACCAGATTCGCTACATCATCTTCTATGACTACTCGCGGTTTTCCCGCGAGGGTGGTTCCGCCATCGTGGTCAAGGAAGAGCTGAAATCCAAGTACGGCATCACCATCAAGTCTGCGACCATGCCGATCAACAACGAGGAGGTGTATGGCTCGGGCATGGAAGACCAGCAATTGATCTGGGCCAAGCAGGAGAACGACATCCGCAGGAAGCGGTGCGTGGACGGCATCAAGGCAAAGCTCAGACAGGGCCATTGGTGCGGACACGTCCCGATGGGTTACATCCGGGCAAACAAGGCCATAGAACTCGACAAGACCAAGGCTCCGCTCATCAAGAAAGCCTTCACTTGGAAATACGAAGACCCTGCCCTCACCTCCGAGGAGATTCGCAGGAAGCTCAAGGCCCGTGGCCTCGACATCCCCCGCAACTCCATGTCGCAATTGCTCAAGAACCCCTTTTATTGCGGGATGATCGCAAACAACCTCCTTGAGGGCGAGGTCATCGAAGGCAAGCACGAGCCGATCATCTCGCCTGAAATCTTCCTTGCGGTGAATGGCATCCTCAAATCCAACAACAGCAACGGCTACACTGTCAGCGAGGAGAACAATGCCCTACCGCTCAAGCGGTTCCTCATCTGCGAGCATTGCGGCACACCCTTCACGGGCTACATCGCCAAGAAGAAGAACGGCAAGGAGCGCAACAACCCATTGCCATATTACAATTGCCGTGGCCGCGAGTGCAAGAGCAATGTCAATGCCAACAGCCTTGGAGAGAAATTCTTGAAGGAGTTGGGCCAATTCACCATCAAGGATGAATTCATTCCCATCATCACCATGGAGCTTGAGGCGACCATGATCCAGATGAATTCCGAGAAGTTCAAGGAGGCCGAGGTCATGGAAAGACGGCTCAAGGAAATCAACGGGAAGCTCACAAGGCTCAAGGAGCGGTTCGTCCTGCACGAAGAAATCAGCCGTGCGGACTACGACGAATTCAGCGAACAACTTAGGGCCGAGAAGCAGACGATTTTGAAGGAATTGGAGCTAGTCCAGCAAAAAAGTTCGAACCTCATGAAAGACATCGAGGAATGTGTCAAAATATGCCGAAATCTGGCTGCAATGTGGGTAAAGGGGGACTACCGGGACAGGCAAAGGGTTCAAAAACTGGCCTTTCCCGAGGGTATGTACTATTCGAAGAAAACGGACACAGTTCGAACCCCGAGGGTGAATGAGCTAATCCGCCTTTCCAGCGAACTGAGCAATGTTTTGGGGCAAAAAAGAACGGGAGAAAGCATCAGTTTTGATGCTTCCTCCCGTGTGGTAGCGGGGACAGGACTCGAACCTGCGACCTCCGGGTTATGAGCCCGACGAGCTACCATCTGCTCTACCCCGCACTATATTTTTCCGCAGTATGGTGGACTGCGCTTGGATCAATGAACTTTCCCTTATTGGGGATGCAAATATGCACGGCTTGTATGGATTATGCAACCCCTGGTGCGTAAATAATTGAAATATTTTTTTGAGGGTTGCCTTGCGGCAGATCACAGCTCGCTCATTCTTTTACATAGCGTCGCCACCATGCCTCAAAATCAATGAATTGCATCGTAACCAAAGCGTTTCCGTCGCGCAGGTGACGACGCAACCGCCACCAGCGGTAGAGATGCCGCAGCCAAGTGCGGCGGTCTCTGCGGTAGGTATCCAAGGCCTTTTGGTACTTGGGTTGCAACACGACCTTGGGATCTTGACCGCTTGTCATGCGCGGTATCGCGGTGTCTTCCCTCTGAGACAAGGGCGAATTGGTGGGGATGTCGGTCAATTCGGGCAGCACATCCCTAAAAATCACATTGTACAGCTGATAGTCGGCTACAAATTCAAAGGGCACTGCCAGCATCGCTTGCAAAAACCGGCTGTCCCAAAAAGGGGAGAATCCGAGATTCACGATCTCATAAGGCTGCAGCCAACTGCCCCGCGACCCATAGTAGACATTGCTGAAAAATGCACGCCCCAATTGCTGGATTTGAAAGAGAAAATCGCCATTTTCTGCCGGAAGTTGTGCTTGAGCATCGCGGTATCCCTCCATCGGATGACGCGGTAAATCGCGCAGGAAGCGTCGAGAAAATGTATCACGCAACTTGGCGTCGATGTCTTCGGGATTAGGAGTCTGGCGAATCGGAGCCGCTTTGCTGCAATAACCGCCCAAAAATTCGCCGCCGTGCCAGCCGCCGAGCACTTTTTTGAAGCGCTGCTGCTTCATGCGATCAAAGTATTCCGCGCCGAATTCGAGTTCTGAAAAGGCGACACGTTTGATTTCGTGCTGCAAACCCAAACGCTCGACCAAAGCCAAGGCGCCGATCACATCGCGGTCATCGTCGATCGGCAAGACGGCCAAGCTGCTCGTGAGGAAGGAAATGCTATTGCGTTCGGCTTCGGTCATGCAGCTCAGGATCAGGCGCGTGTCTGCGCCGGCCGAAACGAGGCATCGCACATTGGTGAGCTGGGCCAGCATCTGCGAGACAATGGTCTTGAGTACCGAGACAACGTGGGCCGCATGCTCAGTAATTGTGCGGCTGCGGTCGATGGCAATGCGCGGCTCCCAATAGGTGCGCCGTGCAACCGCATCTCCATTAGCCTCCAAAACCGAAGCTGGCGCGAGATTGTAGATGCCCTCGGCGAATGTATGCCCGTCCAAGGTCGTACCGAGGCAGAAATACTCTGCCGTCGTGGCCTTGTCGAGGGCAAATCGATATCCGGGCAATCGCAGGAGCGGCTCGATTTCGCTGCAAAAGGCGACATGCTCTGCCGTCTCGCATACAAATAGCGGCCGCATACCAAATTTGTCATTGGCGATGTGGAGGCGATGCGCCTCGGCATCGTAGGCCATCGCCACAAATGCGCCCTCCAATTCGGGTAAACATTCCGCACCTGCCGCCTGCCATGCCTCCCAAAAACCGTCGGCTGCACGCGCATGCAATTGCTCGCCTGCGAACAAGGTCCCTGCCACTGCGCCTACGCAGGTCGCCGATTCCTGTAGCGCAAATCCGTGCTCACCCTCCAACTCGCTGATCGTGACCACCACAAATCCAGGGAAAGAGCGGGGCGTGAGGTGCCGATGTTGAAACGCACCAAAAGCATCGATCATCGGCTGCACTTGTTGCAAATCCAATCGACGCGCACGATGGTAGACTCCGAGGATCAGGGACATAAATCTATCTTCAAACCAACGGGGCCACACCGAAAAAATGCCTTCCCCAAGGTCGCAAAGCTTCAAAAAAAAATAGGACTTTCCTCAAAAAGATGCTCAGATTTGAAAGGAATCAGGTTTTGGTTAAATTGATAAGATGCGCATCACGATTCGAAAGGGCCACCTTGGCCCAGACCTTTTGATCTACCCTCTACACGACGGGCGGCTGGCCGAGGAGCCACTGCTGCCCGGGAGCGTCTACCACGACCTCGCCCACTACGTGGTCGAGACGACGATGGGCCTGCGCGACGGACTTTGGGGCCATATCGCTCAAGGACATTCTCTTGCCGAATATGCATTGTCCAATGTCGAGCGCCCGTTTCAGATCAGTGAGGAGGGCTACCATGCAGAATACCTGGCCACACTTGTGCAAAGCGCCGTCTACGCTGGGGAAATTTCGCCAGGCTATATCGACATGCTGCAACAAGCAGCCGCAGCAGCTGGGCTACCTTTTCCAGAAATGCCTGATGCCGAGTTGCTAAAGCAAATGATCGCTGATACCCAAGTGCTCACGCGCCGCTGGGAATCGGCGGAATTTGGGTTAGAGCTGGATTTGCAGTTTTGAGGAATATCAATCCCGCACAACCCGCAGCCATCCGCTCCCTGCCTTGCCATCAACACGCAAGACATACATTCCGCTCGCCAAATCGCCCAAGTCGACCTCCCGCGCATTCGCGCCAGGCCATACGGCCCATTCGCCCAGATCCAGCACATGACGCCCGCTCAAATCGAAGACTGCACAGGCAACCCGATCCGCAGACTGCGCCGCCAAGGAAATCGTGAGCTTGCCCCCCGTCGGGTTCGGCGCTGCCTGCAGTCCATAACTCGGCGTTGTCGACGGCTCGCCCGCCGCGGTCGGATTGGAAAATGTGACCCGCCAGAGGTTTTGCAAGGTGCCGCGCCGCTGCTCGATCACATACATTTTGTCGCCATCCAGCACGGCGTCCACGGGTAGATAAAATCCGTCGATGATGCGGTGGCTTTGCATCACATATTCACCCACGCCCGTGTCATAGCTGAGGTCAAGTTGCAACAGGTCTTGGGCCGGATCCACGAACGGCCCAGGCGAACCCCATGGCGAAACCGGGCTCATCCCCGTGCTGTCGCCGCCGGGCATGTAGCTGAGCAAGAATGATTTTCCCCTGAAACTACCTTGCAAAAGGCTGTATCGGTCTATCGTGAGGCCGAGCGGGGAACGGTGGGCCGTGAAGCTACGCATCACATGTCCGTCTGCACTAGCATCACGCACCTCACCCGAGAGGCTGTCGCGGTAATAGTCGGCATCGGGCCCGAGGTTGCGAATCGGGTCGGCAAAAATGACATTCGGGGGATTGGGGAATGTAGAATCTGCGTCAAAAATATGGTCGATGTAGCCGCCGCAAAGATGATTCACGAGCGGATCTTGGTTCACATCATAATTGGGATTGATCAGCTGATTCCAATGGTCGCCCATCCGCCATGGAAAGCCATAGTGCCGGCCTTGTTGCAGCCAATTCAGTTCCTCGGGGTCGTCGCGCTCGCCGCTGTTGTCGATCGCGATGAGGTGATCTTGCGTGTTGAATGCCATAGAGTATGCGTTGCGCAGGCCCCAGCAATAGACGTAACCGCTGCTGTCGAGGGCGGCCGAATCGTTGGGGAGCGCGAGGTTTTGGGACAGGATGGGCAGTTTGTAAAGGCGGGAATTGAGCGGGGTCTCGCGGCGACCGGGATGCAGGCCGCCGGCCGAATAAATATTGCCGGTCATGGTGCGGGCGCCGCTCGCCCAGTAAAGGTGGGTGCCCGCGCGGTTGGCGACCACACTTGTGAATGGGTGAGCACTACCTGGATGCGGCTCGGTCTGCACGACGGTGGTCCATAGGCGGCTGCCATTGGGTTGTAGCTTGCCCCTGCTGATGCGGGCGGTTGTCCATCCAGGGGTATCATTGGTGTTTCCGCTGAGGAACAATACACTGTCTACAAAGCACATGCCTTGTGGGTCGGCGATGCCGTGGTCGGCGATGGTGGCGATGCGAATCTCGCTTGCAGCTTGCGCGCCCGGCAACGTGACCTCATATACATCGCCGCCAGGAAGACAATAAAGAATGTGCCCGCTCACAGGGTCGAGGGCCAATCGGTTGGGATTGGCTTGGGTGCGGAAAAGCGAGTCGATCTGCAGACCGGGCACGAGGGCATGGGGCGTTTGCGCAAACAGGACGCCGCTCAAGAGGCAGCAGCAAAGCAAAAGGGCGAGGTGCGTTTTCAAATTGTGGGATAGCATATTGTTGAATGTCGGGATTCTGCGCTACACCTCCAAGGTGAAGCTGCACATTTTCAAGGTTTTGCGAAAAGAAATACAGGATCTCTTACGCGTCCAAGCGACGGTATTTGTTGCCGATGTAGTCGATGAAATCGGGTTTTAATCCCTGCTGCCTGAAAAGTGTCTGGATTTGGGCGCGGTGGTGCACGCCGTGAAAATTGAGTTGCAAGGCGATGTCGCTGAGCTTGGCCGTCCAGCGTGCATCGTCTAGACCTTGGTAGATGACCTCGGCCTCGATGGCTTCGGCAGGAAGGCTTTGCAAGTAGGCTGTCCATGCATTGACACTGCGCGTCCATTCTTGCAGGATGGTATCCAAGGGGAATGCTGGGCCAAACCATTCGCGTTTATTGGCGTCGGGCTCCTGCCGCAGACGAGCGAGCCATTTGTCTTGCGAATGGATCAGGTGACTCACAAGGAGAATGGCCTCATCAGCAGGTGCGAGCTCGCCCAAGCGCGCGATGATCTTGCGGTTTGCGATGTCTTGAAACGCAAAAAGGTCGAGGAGGTGGGATTTCATTTCCATGGGGTCAAAGATAATGAATCGCTTCTTCGAGATGCATTCCGGTGACCAATCGCCTCCACGACCTCAAAAATCTACCAAATCACTTCCATATGTGCAATGTGTTGACTACCTTAGCTGTCCGTCTATCAGAGTAAGAGGTCCATCATGAAAAGCTTTACTATCTTTTGTTGCCTTTGCGCAGCAGTCCTCATCGGCAATAGCCAAAACCTTGTTCAGAACTTCAGTTTTGAGACTTTCTCAACGTGCCCCAACACGGCTTCACAGCTCACCTATGCAGTGCCGTGGAACAATTCCCAAAATTCTCCTGAGTACCTGAACAGCTGCTCATCGAGCATTTACTCCGATGTACCCACCAACTATTTTGGGTTTCAAAACGCAGCTACTGGCCAAGCTTATGGCGGCGGATTGTTTTACGGCTCCTTCCTGAGC
>JANPHP010000349.1:0-17002 GCA_031424495.1 Bacteroidota bacterium
CGGTCAAAATGGAGCCATTGGGATCACGCAAACTACCAGCAATGCAACACTTCCAGTAGATTTGAACGTAACCCAACCCCTAAGCATTGCTCCACCCTCCCTTAGGCTTCAACTTCGGTCTGGAAATGCAGACACAATAGCCAGTGGCTCCTTTGGCTTAGATATCTTAATCGATAGCCCGATTGAACATTTCGAAAATGACTCCTTGGAATTCGAAATCGTGATGGAGGCTTATCGATGAATCGAAACCCGGGATCGTATAGAGGATGTTGTTCGTGACCTTGTACATCGAATGAAGATAGGGAAATGCATCACAATCTCCACCGCATCACCTATCTCATCACCACAAATTTCTGGGTCTGCACCTTGCCCGACGGCCATGTGAACGTCGCAAAATAGGTCCCCACGGCCAGTCCTGTCATATCCAATTGATGCGCTTGGTAGCCAAAAGGCAAGTCATAATGCTGAAGCTGCTGCCCGAGCATGTCGGTGACCTGCAAGGCAAAGCCGCTATAACCCCGCACAAAATAGTCTAGCCTCAAATGCCCATCGGACGGATTGGGATAGAAGTGCAGGAACTCCCCGCAGTCCTCGACGACAACCAACTGTTGCAGCAAGATCGAGTCGCTGCTCTCGACATTCCATACCGTGAGGGAGACATTGTAGCTCCCGGCATGGTGGTAGACATGCAACGGTTGCGCCGCATTGTCTGTGCTGCCATCCCCAAAGGTCCAGCGGTAGTGGCTCGCGCTCCCGATGATCGTGGGTTGGAATTGCACGGCAAGCTCGTAGCAGCCTTGCGTGGGCGTCGCCGTGAAGCCCGCACCCAAGCAATCCTGCACCCGCACGGAGATCGGGTAATACAAAGTGTCGCGCAAATCCTCATGAAAAATGACCACGGAAACCTGGTAGTCGCCCACCTGCACATAGATGTGGGTGGGACTATCGGCACTGTCGAGCACCGACCCGTCGCCAAAATCCCAAACCTGCCCGAGGTGGCCGCAGGAGTTGTGTGCAAACTGTATCGGCAGGGGCGCACAGCCGGTATCTTGGCTCGCAGTGATCACGCCAGGCTGCAAGCCCTTGTAAGCAAAATCGATGGGCATGTTGGGGAGGCCATTCTTCACGATACAAGCACTGTCTGAGAACCATGTACCCTCCACCATACAAAACGGATAAGGTTGGTCTGCATTCGTAATGCGTCCGATATAGTTTGGCAGTGCCATCGATGAGCCACCAGCAAAGGTGCACGGAAAATAGATGGCGCCGTCTACACCTCTTTGCAATTGGCCTGTGGAGATCAATGGCGAAATGGAGAATGACTCGAAAATGCGCGTCAGCGTCAGCGTATCCAAATTGAGGTCGATGGGGAATTGGTAGAGATATCCTGTTCCACAGCTCAGGTATCCCAAATTGCCGTTGGGAGAAAATGCGATCCCATAGGAAATATCATTGATAAGGGCCGGGGTATAGTTCAAATCAAAGTGCTTGAGGAAGGAGATCGTACCATCGCAAGGATTGAACTGAAAAAAGAAAACGTTTTTTTGTACGGTACAATAAACCAATCGATGAGAAACAGTATCATAGTCAAACTCGCCAACGCCTTTGAATGGTCCTGCTTCCACCAGCATATCCAATGCAGGATCGCCCCATTCATGGTCCAAAATAAGCGAGTCGCCTTGGGTTTTATAGACGAGGAAATCCCCCGAAGGAAATCGCTGCCCGAGCACCCACCAATCTCGGCCATTGGCATGCCGGATGCACATCATGCGTTCACCCACCTGCTCATTGAACAAGTAAATTTCTTTTTTATCGGGCAGCACTCTACCCAAGCCATTGTTGGCGCTTGCATCCACAATCGAATACTTGATGCCATAATTTTCATTGGTGACAATCCAAGGGTTTCCGTACTGGGAATAGTTTGCACAGGCCGACTGCGCTATGATCCAAAAAAACAAGCTATCGCTGCCGGGGACTGGTAATAGGACTGTTCCATTGACTTCAGACCCGCCATCACATGGCTCCAAATCATCCATTTGACCATTCTCAACGAGTGTACCTGTGCGGTCAAAAAGGCGTTCCGTGCCCCCATAAAAATAATTGAGGCTATCAAAGGTGATGCAAGCAAAACTCTCAGTATTGTAGCTGACATAGTTGGGCATGACATCTTCATAGAGATAGCAGGGTGAGACAAATGCATAAGTCGTATCCTGCTCGAAACGGATGCCGCAATATTTGTCAAAAGCCCAAATCTCTGGCAGCTTTTGGCTGGCTACCGCCAGAGGCAGTAGCCAGCCAAACAGCCAGAGCAGAAAAATCGATATTCTACCCTTGGAGATCATATTATTGAACCACGATTTTGAGCGTTGTCATAGTGTTCGTCTTCCCGTGGATGCGTGCAAAGTACACGCCCTTGGGCAAGGAATGACAATCTACGACATTTTCTCCAGAATTCAAATGGTAGGCAGCCACATTGCGGCCATCGAGGTGGATGAGTTGCACATCTACCCCCTCATCGCCCGGCACGAAGATCGTGACCTCTTTGGAGGCGGGCACAGGGTACACGCGGTAGCCTGCTGCGAGTGCAGACTCACCTTCGTTTGCTTGCATTTTTCCTGTCGGATCCGACTTGCCGCCGTCTGCATCGGCTTGGGTATCGTCTTCAATCCAATTGAAAATCGGAGTGCTCTCATGCATCATTTTCATGCTGCGCGACAACCACACCACTTCAGACCGCGTGGCAGCCACCAGGGTGTCGATGGAATCCACGGCCATCACATGTGATGGAGGCAAGATGCCGGAACCCAACAGGAAGTCATTGAAATAGATGCCATACATTTGGTGCATCAAGGCTTCCTCGGCATTCGTGGGGGCAAGTGTCGACCAAATCAAAGCTGCAGTGGACTGGTCACCATTTTTCATGGCGATGTCCAGGTTCACAAAATTGGCCAGTGCCGTCGTGTCTACGGAGTCACTAAAGATCACATAGTTGCCGCCCAGGGCAAAATAACTCGGGTCCTCGACCATCGATTTCCTGGCCCAAGCGATGCCGTTGGTGCGACGATCGGTAGACCATCCACCAAAGCCTTCGAGGTTTTCCACGACAGGATCCAGGTTGGACAAGCGGTTGTGGGCACATTGTGGGCTGGCCGTAGCGACCGATGGAATGATTTGTGTGGCTGGCGAGAGAAATTGATTATTCACTGGCCAGGTAGGGCTACCCGACTGCGCCCAAAACTGCCATTGCGAAGCATTGGTCCAGTAGGAATAGGTATGGGCGAAGGACGCTCCACCCGGGAACCACTTATTGCCTTGCGGCGCAGCGGGATAGCCTTGCTGCCCGACGATGGCATAGTTGTACACCACACCCCGGCCGTAGTTGGTGAGGTCGTTGCAGTTGTATTCCGTCTGCCAGGAGTTGCCGCCCACCCAGATGCCTTCGGCGATATTGGTGACCTTGTTTTGGTTGATGTCGCAGTGTGCCGAGTACTCGACCCCCACGCCGATCTTGCTGCCGACATAGGTACCTGTGGAAGTAAGCGCTTGATTGGAAACAATCTGCGTCCAAGGACAAGCGTAAGCCAAGATGCCTGCGCCTCTACCATTCGGCTTGAGGAAGGTATTGATTTTCACCGTATTCAACTCGATCTGCGGAGCCAAGGAATTCACCACAAAGATGCCCGAGAAGAAATTGCTGACCGTGTTGTTGTAGATCGAGATCAGTGAGGCAGGCTGATTGAGCTGGGTAGCAGGCGCAAATGGCTCGTTAATATAGATGCCGGTGTTTCCCCACACGTTGCTTGCCGAGGACGATATCGTGTTCACTTCGATCTCGACACGCGATGGATGCGTTTGATTGACCCAAATGCCTGCGCTACCTGGGTTTTGGATGGTATTTCCATGGATCAGCACGTTGTTTTCCATGTTGCACTTGAAGACATAGATCCCAGTATTGGAGATTTTGTCCATCTGATTGCCGCTAAGGTCTACATTGAATGTGCCCAAGCTCCCCAAGACCACGATTCCGAAGGGCATGTTTTTGAAGGTGTTGGTAAAAGCCGTGCGCACTTCTGGCACGCCGTTGCTGCTTTGCCAGGCAAACGCGCCCACATTAGCGATGTCCCAAAAGGCGAAGTTGTTCAGGTCGGTTGTCGTGTTTTCGATGCGCAGACCGATGACGGCCCCATACACCGAGTTGATATCTGCTGCTGGAATCACGCCATTGGTGCCTAGCTCGATGCCACGGCTTAAATTTTGCACCGTGATCGCCGTCGTCGTGCGGTCGTTCACGTGCGGGTACCTGCCGATGCCCGATAGTTGGCAACCGAAACGCGATTGGAAAATGCTGTTGCTGTAATGAGTCGTCCCATTTAGCACTTGCAAATGGCGGTAGTTTTCCAGGAGATTGGCATTGATCAATCTGAATTGGGCATCGTTTTTCACGACGATACCGTCCTTGGCATGCTTGATGAAATAATCCTTATAGGCATTGGCTATTGGATTTCTCACGGTGATCATCGCCGTCGGATCGCTCAGGTAGATGCCATCCCACATATCTTTACAGGCTTGAATCTTGGACGACAGGACCTGGAAATGCACGTCGGGATTCACGACGATGCGTGAATTGGGGCGCATGTAGACATCACAATCCGAAAGCGTGAAGTCTTGGTCCACGACAAAAGTGCCTTCGATGGTGATCACTTGGTTGGAAACCACACTGCCCACACCCAGGGTGGTCACGTCGGTATTGTCCCAGTGATAATCGCGAGATGCTACACAGCAATTGGTATTGATGGCCTGCCCAATGATGAAGGGGACTCCCTGTTGCACGTAGGGCACATCATAACTTTCAACGAATTGGTGAACCACAGGAAATGGATATATTTTGTTTGTGAGGCGTTGAAGCGAAATCGGCAAGCCCGTCTTGACACCACTTCCAGGACTAGTGCCAGGCGTGTAGGTGTAAAACTTGCTTTGGAAGGCGAATGGCCCCACCCAATGGATGCGGCCAAATTGATCCCGGGTGAGAGTTGCGATACCGACTTGTGCATGCAGCGCGATCGGTGTGGTTGAGGTATTTGCAATGGGATTGTATTCAATCTCATAGATCTTACTATTGCCAGATACCATCGTTGAATAGAAGATTCTGTAATTGCCATTGGGTGCTTTGGTAACCTCCACGCCCAAAACTGGATCAGCACTGAGGAATAGATCAAAATCACCGTCGTTTGTCGTTCCCCAAGGTCCGTTGGGACTGTAATCAAGAGGGAGATACTCTGCGACAAGGCCCTGAGAGGATCCTGAAACAACCATCAAGCCATCGTCAGATATCCTGACATCCCCGATGCCGTGCCCAGGGGCATTGATGAAAGGGTTTGTCTGAATGTGGTCCATGAAATTAGAGATTAGCTCGGGTTTCCATTCCCCCGCAACCAATAAAAATCGAATGAACCCAACACCGAGATCGTAGTGATGTTGATTGGCACCGCTTGCATTGTTGTTTGCGCCACAGGCAATAAATGGATAGTTGAGAGTCCCCAGCCAGGTATAGGTCTTGGGTGCAACTGCAAATGTCATTTCCGCACGTTTTTCAGTTCCGAAGAAACTTTGCCTAGTGAAGGAGTTGAATCCAAAGTCAACAAACTGCCCAAGCACCGGACCACCTCCGGTTGTCACGATTTCTGTCCCACGCAAGATTCCATATTGTTGCGACGAGTTACCTGGGCTTTGCTCATCATTGCTATACAACACTAAGAAATGATCGCAACTCTCTGGATAAGGCAAGATTGCAATTGAGCGACTCGAGGCAATGATTTCCGTAATGAGCTGACCATTAGGGGCAAATATCCCTCCTTTTATTACGTTATTCGCGTCTGACGAATACCCTGAAATCACATAAAACAACAAAGCACCATCCTCGCCATACGCAGCATTGAAGCCTCGCCAATATTGGGGCCATCCTTGCACACTGTTGATGATCGGCGGCGTTATCGCGTTGGTGGCACTTGCTGGCAATCCTGTTGCGCTTGGAAACGTAATATGATTCCCCGTAAACAAGCCCCAACTCGACATTTGCGCTATCGCAACCGTACCTCCGGCAAGCGACAACAACAATAGCAAGCTCAGTATCCGAATTCTTTCGGACAGTCTTTGATGTGTTTTCATAATGATTTTGTTTTAAAAAAGGTTTTTGATGAAATATTAAATTGTGTGAATTGTCAAGTCATTTATTACAACGTAGGATTTATTTCATTTTGCCAAAACGATAGCCTATTGCTGTGCTAGGCCACATCGGTTCGTGCCAATAAAAAATCGCTTCTTCATTTGTAAAGAATTAGATGTTTGTGCCTACTCTAGCAAGGATTTTCGGCAACCTCCTATTGCAAATAATTAAAAAGAGAAATTGTTTCTTCGTTCTTCTTTGTCAAAAAAGCAAAAGCATTGTTCTAAATTGTCATTACAAACATGAAACAAAAGTCTGGCAAATCCAAGTGTTTTTTCAAAAATTTTGCTCGCTGTTTTCATCCGGATGGTTGATGCCTCTGAAACCTCCCTCAAAACGGCATGGCATCTCGATTTTAGACTTCAGACCAGATGCGTTCGACACTGCCCAGCATCGCCGAAGGTGCCAGAATATGACAAGCCACCCCCACCTATTGCCCATCCGCAGATCTTCCCCTACCTTTGCTACATGCGTCTCCTGAAACCCATCGTTTCTCTGCTCATGGCATTGATGGTCAGCGTCACCTCGCTCGGCCTCACGGTGTCGACGCATTCATGTGATGTATCGGGTGTCTCCGAGATGCGCATCGGCCATCTCAAGGCCTGTTGCAAGATGGCGGATGGCGATGGCTTTCGTGCCGAGCCCTGCTGCAAGGTCACTGCCAATCTCGTCAAGCTCGCGACCGTCAGCAGACCGACGCTCGCAAACCCATTGGATGGGCTAGCGCCCGTCGTCTATTTACCCGCGCCCGTCACCCCGACGATCAGCACTTGGACTGCCATCGCGCATTCCCTTAAAAGGCCTCCCGAATCGCCTCCCTTGCCACCCCGTGGCAACGACTCACAAGCCCTGTTTGCTCAGTTTCTCATTTAATCCTTCTGTGTTGCACCGACTGCCGCAAGGCTATTGCTTTGCGGAATGCGTTTCATCAATACAGCATAGAAATGAGAAAAACATTGGTTTTATTCGGCGCTTTCATGTGCCTTTGGTGCTGGTCTTGGTCGCAGACTGAGATCAGGGGCAAAGTATTTGAGCGCAACGAGGCCGGCGAAGAAGTGGACCTCGAGGGTGCCACGGTCATCTTGCTGCACCTCCAAAAAGGAACTTTTACAAGCGCACAGGGCAATTTTAAGATGCCATGGTCCAGCGGCGACACGATCATCGTGCGCCACATCAGCTACCAAGACGACACCATCCCTGTCGTCGAAGGCCAAGAATATTACCGCACCGTCCTGGAGGCGCCTGTGACCCAGGCCACCGTCGAAATCCGTGCACGCATCCCCGCGAGCGCCTACTCCATGATCGAGACGCAGCAGGTGCAGCTCATCAGCCGCGCCGAACTCGGCAAGTCGGCCTGCTGCAACCTTGGCGAGAGCTTCCAAGCCAATGGCTCGGTCGACGTGAGCACGACCGACGCCGCCACGGGCTCGCGCGAGATTCGCTTGCTGGGTCTCGCAGGCCGTTATTCACAGCTACTCACCGAGAAAAAGCCGATGACGCGCGGCCTCGGCAGCATTTATGGCCTCAATTACATCCCCGGCGACTGGATCGAGAGCATACAGATCGCCAAGGGCTCCGGTTCGGTCGTCGATGGTTATGAGTCGATGACGGGGCAGATCAATGTGGAGTTGCGCAAACCCAGTTGTGAGGCGGCGCCGCTACACATCAATCTTTACCAAAATATCCAAGGCCGCAGCGAGGCCAATGTCATCGTCGCCAAGCAATTCACCGAGCGTGTGGGCACCATGCTGCTCACGCATGGCAACCTCAACCTCGGCCATCGCGACCCCGATGGCGACCACTTCCTCAACAATCCATTGGGCAAGGCCGTCATCCTCCAAAATCGCTGGTTTATCCAAGCCACCGACCACCTGGAACTGCAAGCGGGCATCCAATACCTGAACGAAGATCGGCAAGGCGGACAAGCGCATTTCAATCCAAAAACCGATCGCGGCAGTAGCAGCATCTACGGTTTGGGTGTGAAAACGCAGCAGTATTCTGCCTTTACCAAGACGGGATTCACCTTCAAAAATCGAGAATTTCGGTCCGGGGGACTCATCCTTTCGGGATTCAGGCACGATATGGACAGCTATTTTGGCCTGACGAATTACAAGGGCGTGCAGGACAATTTCAGGGCTTCATTCACCTTTCAAGACTATATCAAAGACACCCGCCACACAGTACGCACGGGTGCATCGTGGCTGGTCGACCGCTTTGACGAGCAGCTCAACGATTCCAGTTTTGTGCGCCATGAGTCCGTGTCGGGCGTTTTTGGGGAATATACCTGGAAGCCCAAAGACAAATTTTCCTTTGTCGGTGGCCTGAGGGTCGATCAGCACAACCTCTTTGGCACCCTGCTCACGCCGCGCATGCACATTCGTTACAACCCTTGGGAGAAAACGAGTTTGCGCATTTCGGCGGGCAAGGGTTACCGCACCGCCAACCCCATCGCCGAGAACATTGCAGTATTGGCCAGCGCCCGCCGCATCGTCTCGGTGCAAACCTCGTTGCAGGAAAAGGCTTGGACCTTCGGGGCCGGCGTCGTGCAGCAATTCAAGCTGGGTGAGCGCGACGGCAACATAGCCGTCGATGCCTACCGCACGCAATTCGTGAGCCGCTTAGTGCCCGATGTAGAGGATCCCCGCAGCATTCGCTTTTACAACATTCAGGGCGGGTCTTGGAGCAATGTCTTGCAATTCGAAATGAATGTGGAGGTGCTGCCGCGCCTGGACCTGCGCCTCGCTTGGCGCAGTCAAGACGTGCGGGCAACCTACGACGGCGTGCTCAAGCAGATGCCGCTCACGCCCCGCCATCAGGGCCTGATCAATGTCGGCTGGTCCAACAAAGCCGATCGTTGGCTGGCGGATGTGACGCTCGCCTATATCGGCAGCCAACGCTTGCCCTCGACGAGCGACAATCCGCAGCACTACCAGGCGGGCGAACGCGCGCCAGCCTACCTGAGGCTGAATGCGCAGGTCACGCGCAAGATTGGCAAGACCTTCGAGATCTACCTCGGCGGCGAAAACCTCACGAATTACCGCCAAGCCAGTCCAGTGGTCGGCGCCCACGACCCATTTGGACCCTATTTTGATGCCTCGATCGCTTGGGGTCCGCTCATGGGTGCCATGGGTTATATGGGCTTGCGGTTTGATGTGGGGAAATGAATTTTATCATAAAATGAAAATCGGGCACCAACCTTGCGCTGTGGATGCAAGGATTTGCCCTCAAAAAAATTGATCGATGAAAAATCTAAAATACTACTTTCTGATGCTGATGTTGTTTGCGATGAGCTTTGCCCAAGCGCAAAAACCAGCCAAAATGCCCAAAACGGCGACTGTTGTCATTCACACCAGTGCCAATTGCGACGAATGCAAAACCAGGATCGAGACCGCCTTGAGCAAGGTCAAGGGCATCAAAAGTTCCTCGCTCGACCTCGCGTCGCATGACGCGACTGTGCTTTACGTCCCCAAAAAGATCGATGCCGCCGCGATTCGCAAGGCGATCACCAGTGTCGGTTACGATGCCGACGATCTCCTCGCCAATCAAGAAGCGCACGACAATCTGCCCGCATGCTGTCGCAAAGGCGGACATGAGTGACCGTGTGAGAGTGGCGTGTGCAGTGAGGAGGGGCGGATGTCCAATGTGGCGGATAGGTGCCGAGCCAGTCAAGTGCCGCGAGGCCATCGTCGGCTCGGGCAAATGACCGATCGCAAATCGTGCGAAACTCAGTCGGCAGTTGCCGATTGTGTCTCGCGCTTGTTTTTGGTGGTATAGGTCGCTTGCAGGCCGAGGCCGAAGAGCAGCAATGTGTGCAAGCCCAAGATCGCCAGAACGATGCGGTTGCCTTGTGGGACTTGGAAATAATTGAGCAGAAGTAACGCTGCGCCGGCCTCCAAGCCGATCAAAATGAAGTGCCAAAAGAAGGTATCAAAGCCTTTTTGGCCACGCGCACGCGCCAAAAGCCGAAAAGAAATCATCCAAAGCAAGGCAGGAAACAGCAAATACAGCAGCATACGAAACGATTGTGGTCTTATGCTACGAAGGAAGGCAGGGCTGCGGGAAGGGCAATGGAAAGTATTTTGGAAAGGTAACTGTGCGTGAAATTTTCACGCTCTCACTCTCCCCCTCGCACTGCCCCAACCTACCCTTCCTTTTTCATATCCTTCAGCAGCGCAATGCTCATTCCCCCGACGACCACGACGACCAGCCCGATACCGACCCACAGAAACCAAGGCTGCTGATAGATCGGCTTCTCGGCAGCAGGTGCTATCGCCGCTGACCTCGCCATGGTATCGGCCGAGGCCGTTGTGGGCAGGCTCAGCGTCACCGGACGCTTGAGGTCGACCAGGCTGCCGATGCTTGCGTCGGGCATTTGCTTGGACAGATCGGTCTTGAAATAGATCAGGTCATACTCGGGTGCGCGCAGCCCCTCGTCGGCGAGCATGAGGCGATAGTGCTCGGCCCCGTTGAGACGGGCGGTGAGTGTGAGCTTGCGCTGCCGTGCCTGCACGCCAGCAATGCGGATCGGTTTGTCGTCCTTGTTCTCCACGACGATTCGCCAATCGCTGACCCGCGCATGCTCCAATTCCAGCACGTTCAGATTCTTGGAGCTCAATTGAAACTGCCGCTCGGCCTCGTAGCCGCCGCCTGCATTTTTGCGCTGCAGGGTCGCCTGCCGCAGGTACATCTCAGGTCCATCGACCTCCAGCAAGATTTGATCGAAGTAGTGGTCGGCGTCAAAATGGATGTCGACGATGCTGCGGCTACCCTCCTCGCGTTGGGTGATCTTCGGGTCGGGGATCGCCTGCGAATTGCCGGTCTTCTCGGCGCTTGTGTAATAACCCGCGCCCATGATCTGTATCGGCTCCTCCCAATAGTGCCGCAATTCCACCTTGAAATATTTGTAATCGGAGGGCGGGAAGTGGATCGTGAGCAGGTTCCAGGTCGATTGCGGATCGTAATTGGCATCGTACCCATAATCTTCCTTGATCACATACCAGTGGTGCATGTCGTCGCTGCCGCTGAGCCAGAAGTTTTGGTGCACGTCGGCATTGCGAATCTTGAGCGCGATGCGGTCCAGTGCGAGCTGCTTGGGATTCTGGAAAAATGAGCGGCTGTACCAGTGCGCCCAATAGTCTTCGTCGTAGCGCGTCATCCATTGGATGCTGGTTTCCTCGGCCTTGAGTGGATCGGAATTGAGGATGTAAGGCACCTCATTGTCGGCGCTGTCGAGCAAGCGCATATTGCCTTGCTGCGCATTGAGGTGGGCGGTCACGGGTGCGGGCAGGGCGACGTGCTGATAACCCGAGCCCTTGGGCTCGATCGGGGCTTGGTATTGCCAGTCTTGCGCTTGTACTAACACCGGCAGCAAGGCGAGCGAGAGGAGGAGTAATGCTTTCATTAGAGGCGGGGAGAATGAGGAATTAGAAATTAGGAATGGGGGGAATCCGATTTTTGGATGACCGGAGTGAGGATTTGGTCAAGCGTCCCGCCACCTTTACCGAAGGCGGGACGCTTGATTGACTAGGCTTCGTTTTCCTGATCTTCAGGTGCTTCTTCCTTGTCGGTGAGCAGCTTGCGCAGGCGCTGATACATGAAGGAGATCACGAGCAGCAACACGCCGAGCGAGACAAATGCTGCGATCTTGCCACCTGCCGACACGTCGCGAATGTCAAAGAGGAAGAGCTTGAGCAGGATCAATAGAAACAGCGCCAAGCCGCCGATGCGCAGGGCCAGGAGCTTTTCCCGCATACCCAAGGCGATCATCCCAAAGCCAGTGATTCCCCACAAGATCGGGTAGCCCACTTTGCGGGTCGTGCTCACTTGCATGCCCATCATCCCCAAGACATGCTCCAACTCCAAGCTCATCGTGACCAATGCGAGCAATGAAAATCCCCAGATGACAAACTTACCGTTGTCGCCATGCAAGTTTACACGGCTGCGCAGTTGCCAGAAACACAATGCGCCAAGCCCCACCATCGCCGCAAAGGCCAGCAGATGCCAATGAAAGCCAGCACCGTCGGCATAGCCGATCATATAACTCTCGCGCATGTCGGCCATATTGCGCTGCAAGCCAGCCCAGATCACCAAGGTGAGCACGCCGAGGCCAGTCACGGTATTGCCAAAGGCCACCTGCTTGCCGCGCATGGCCCAGACCAGCATCGCAGACAGGTAGACCGCCGTGAAGGCGCTCAGGCCGATCACGGTCGCGCCATCGCTATAGGCGCGCAGCCATTGCACCAATTCGAAGAGGATGCCGAAATAGAACAAGGGCAATGCAGCAAATTGGTACAAATTGGCCAAGGTGCGGTCCTCTTCATTGTCGCCGCCGCGCACGCGCAGCAGGTGCAGGCCCACGACCCCACTCGCCACGAGCATCGAGGTGAGAAAGGCGCCGTTGAGCAGGAAGGGCATGTCGGGCGCGATGGACGAGAAGTAGGAGGTATTCCAGTGCCAAAACAGCATCAACACGCCCAAGACACTCACGATCACCGAACCGATGCGCAACAGGGTCAAGCCAGTGCGCTGCCCGAGGTACAAGATCAGCATGGCCTCCGCCATCCAGAAGAGCGTGATGTAATTGCCCTCCAATTGGATCGGAATGGCCAGCGTCACAAAGGTGAGCACCAGGCCGACCAGCATCGTGATCAAGTGGTCATTGGTTTTGAGCAACTTGCGTACCGGCAGGATGAAGACGAAGTGAAACACCGCCATGGCTGCCGTGAAAATGCCCATGTATAATCCGCCAGCCATCTTTTGGATCATGAGCATCGAGATGCCATAAAAGAAAACCGAGTTGCTGAGCAGGGAAATGTAGGTGAAGACGTCGGCCACTTCTTGCTTGCGCACACGGTAGGCCAGGGTCGTCATGAAAAAGGTCACGAAGAATAGCATCGCAAAGACGAGGCCGCCAACGGGCACGATGCCGTCGTTTGTGCTGTATTCACGCAGCACCCATCCGCCAAAAAGCAGCAGGGTCAATGCATAACCGAGGATCCGCACCAGGCGCCAGTCGCGAAACCAAGCCAAAACGAGCATGCCGATATTCACCACGAGGATGTAGCTGAAGAGCACGACATAGTTGCCGGAGCCATTGGAGACCATGAATGGCGTCGCAAAGGCTCCCAACAAGGCCAGCACTGCGATTTCCTGTCGGTTGTAGGCCAATGAGAAAAAGACCGCCGCGCCCGTGATGCCACACATCAGGATGAATGAAGCCGTCTGACTCAGCAATGCATATTGATGGTAGGCGATGGCCACCGAGAAGTACAGGACGGCAATGCCGCCGCCCAGCAAAACGGAAGAAAATGCCTTGTAGGTCTTGCGCAGCCAATGCGCGACACCCATCAAGATCGAGCCGCACAGCAAGCCAATCATGACGCGGCCCACCGAGCCGATCCAGTCTTGGTCGATGGCATATTTCACAAAGATGCCGATGCCGATGATGAGGATGCCGATGCCGATCTTGTTGAGGAGGTTGCCGCCGATGAAGTCTTCAAGGCCTTCCTTGGATTTTGGAGGCTTGGGGGTGGCTGGGCGAGCCTGCGGCGCTGCCTGAGCGGCAGGCTGTGTTGCGGTGCTTGTCCTGGGTGGCGTCACGACGGGTGGCGTGGGTGCAGAGACGGGTGACGCAGACGGCGTCTCGGCGACAGGCGTGACCGTTTCCAAGAATGGATCGGGCGTCACAGGGACCACAAGCGGAGCAGAGGGCTCGATGACAGGCACTGGGGCCGACACGCTCACTGGCGGGGCGATCGGGGCATCGACTTGGATGGGGCCCTTGCCGCGCCGCAGCGCCGCCAATTGGTTTTCGAGGCTTTGAATTTGTGCCGTCTTGGAGAGGAGTTCCGCGGCTGCCGTGTCACGACCCTTGATCAGTTCTGGCAAGGATTTTGCGACAAGGTCTTTCAGACGATTGCACTCAAAGTTGCATTCGCGCAAGCGCTTCTGCACTTCGTCGATCTGAGAATGAAAGGTAATTTCAAGATCCATAAGCTTTGATAATGGATGAACGAGGCCCGATGGCCTTGGAAGGCTTTTACTGGCAGGGGAATGGAAAAAGTTTCCGAATCACTTTTTCCGACTGATAATCAGTAAATTAAATATTTTTAACAGTCTTTTTTCAAACACTTCCGTAAGGCCGCGCAATCCCCTGAAAATCAATGAATTTCAGATTGCGGCGAACGCTTGTTAGTTTGAAATTTGAAATAAACGACTGTGCAAGTTTGCACGCCCACCGCCACAATGCCCATATTCAGAATTTCTATGCGCTTTGTCTGTCGGGAAAAATGGACAAGGATCAGGTGCAAATTCTACAATTCCACCCCAAATTTTAAGCTTGCCTTGCAATCAGAAACGACGGATTTGATCGCTCTAAAATGATCATTGGTCGATGGTCGTCCTGCATTCGAAGAAGCATGAAAGCCAACAACATCAAAACTCGATCGCATCCCCATCGGGCTCACGCTTTCATCACTCGCATACGCTTGCGCCCATCCTACCCAACCACGCCCATGCCCGCATAAGCAAGATCGGCAACATTGCAGATTGGTCTGTTTCTGTCGCGCGGGATGATCGCAACATATTGGACATAAGCTTCCGTCCACAGGATCTCCAAGATATCAGTGTTGCTTGCGCAATCGTTTTGAAAGTCCAGAGACACGACCTAGACAACAAAGCTGATAGACTTCATGCAAAAACATGAGTGATGCCGCTGTTTGCGCAGACGAATTGGAGGAAATTTGAAGATCAACTCTTTACAATATTCCCTATGAATTTGAAAGATACATTTTTGAGGCTGCGCAAGGTGCGAGCCCTACCCTGCCTCACGATCGTGCTACCTACGCATACGACCTCCCCAGAAAACCAACAAGACAAGGTTGTTCTGAAAAACCTCGCCCATCAAGCGCGTGAGCGATTGCTCGCACGCTACCATGAACGCGACCTCAAGGGCTTGTTTGAGCAGCTTGATGCCGTCCAAGCTGAGATCGACCACCACCACAACACAGGTTGCCTGGCGCTCTTTCTCACCAATGATACTTGCGAATACCTGAGTTTGGACATCGCGGTAGAACCGCAAGTCGTGATCGAAGATAACTTTGCAACGCGGGTCTTGGTTCAAGCGATGTCGGGCGCTAACAGCTACTATGTGCTCACCCTCAGCCAAAAAAGCACCCACCTCTGGCAGGTTTACCGGGACCAAGCGCACGCTAGCCACCTCGGCGGATTTCCGGTTTTGGACAAAATCGTGCAAGCAATTGCGGACGAACACGACCACTGGAGCAAGGATGAAGCGGTGATGCGGGCATATTTTGAGACTGTAGCTTTGCATCTTGACGCAGCACTTGCTGAAGCCACATTGCCCTTGGTTGTTGCGGGTAGTGACCGTGCATTGGAAATGTTTCACCAAGTGAGCCGACACGGCAAACCGATCCTCACAAAGATCAATGGCAACTTTGACAACAGCACGGCTGCTGACATCGGCAAAATCGCTTGGCCCAAGGTGCAAGCCGCCGAGCTCCACAAGCAGGAAGAATCCCTGCAAAAACTATCGGTTGCCTTGAGTAGCAGCAAAGTCGTCGTGGGTGCCGCCCAAGTCTATGCCATGGCCAAGGAAGGCCGAGGCGAAATCCTTTTTGTTGAGGAAGGATATTTTGAGCCGGGCTCTATGCACGGCGACCACGTGGCCGTCGGCGTGCATGTGGGTCATGCAATCACCGACATTGTCGATGAAATCATGGAAACAGTGCTGGAAATGAAGGGCCAAGTGATCTTTGTGGCTCCGGGCATGCTGGCAGACTATGGCGACAAGATCGCATTGATCGAGCGCTATTGAAAAGAAATTGATTTTGGATAGATCCCTCTTAAAGCCCCGCAACCGGGGCTTTTTGATGCCTGTGCATTTGCCTAGCACCCTCAAACCATTTTTGATCGCCTGAGTTATTTCAGGATGGAAACTCCCAAAATCGGACTGGTGACTGGCGGCAGCCGCGGTCTCGGCAAAGACATGGCGCTCTCGCTTGCACGCAAGGGCTCAGATGTGATCATCACCTATTTCAGCCAGCAAGATGAGGCTGACAAAGTCGTCGCCGAGATCCAAGCAATGGGTCGCAAAGCACTCGCCTTGCGGCTCGACGTCGGCGACATCCCCGCGCTGGACGCATTTGTGACAGCCCTCACCGAAGGCTTGCAGACCCACTGGGGCACTGCGCACTTCGACTTCCTCATCCACAATGCCGGCATGGGCGCGACCGTTCCTTTCGCGCAAGTCACCGAGGAAATGTTTGACCGATTCAACGACGTGCATTTCAAAGGCGTCTATTTCCTCACGCAAAAAACCCTCCCGATGATCAACGACGGTGGCCGCATCGTGACACTTTCATCGGGTACCACCCGTTTTGGGGTGTTTGGTTACTCAGTTTATGCCTCCATGAAGTCCGCCATCGAGACCTTCACACGCTACCTCGCGAAGGAAGTCGGCGTGCGCGGCATCACCGCCAATGTCGTAGCTCCTGGACCGATCGAAACCGACTTCAACAACGCGGCCATCCGCAACAATCCGCAGATGAAAGGTGCGCTTGCAGGCATGTCTGCACTGGGCCGCGTCGGCGTAGCCGAAGACATCGGCGGCGTAGTAGCATTCCTCTGCAGCGACGACGCCCGCTGGATCAGCGGTCAGCGCATCGAGGTAAGCGGCGGCATCAATTTGTAAGCAGGCAAAGGTCGGTTGCCAACCCTAACCGCAAGTAAAAGCCGTTTGCCAAAAAAGCCGTTTGCCAA
>JANPHP010000350.1:0-11268 GCA_031424495.1 Bacteroidota bacterium
GACTCTCTTTTGTCGCAATTCGTCAGTATTGGCAGTCAGTTGGAGGTGTATCGAAAGGCGCAAGATGTCTCCGCTCTCCGCCAAGGCGGATCGGTCGACATGACATTTCAGGGCCTAGGGGTAAAGTAACCGATAGGCATAATGAATAATGAACAATTGAGAATGGACAATGTAGAACAAGAAATGAATCCCAAACACTAACCTCGCCAATCCCAACGCTGAACGCTGAACTCTGAACTCTGAACGCTGAACTCTGAACTCTGAACTCTGAACTCTGAACTCTGAACTCTGAACTCTGAACTCTGAACGCTGAACTCTGAACGCTGAACGCTGAACGCTGAACGCTGAACGCTGAACTCTGAACTCTGAACTCTGAACTCTGAACTCTGAACTCTCAATTCCCCTCCAAAAACCGCCCCAAAACACTTCCCTCCTATCCCAAAGTCCGAAGCTCAGGATAAGCAACCAAAAAATACCGCCAATCCACCATCCGATCCTCGCCCACATTCACATTCACCGGAAACACCAACCCTGCAGACATCAGCGCAAACGCTTCCCCCAAAGCATAACTTCCCAAAATATGCTCCTGCTGCCGATCGGCAGGCAAATGATCAATCAAAAACGCCTCCACCCGAAACGTCAATTGTTTCAAAGCACTCACCCCAAACAAATCGCGCAATTGTATGCGCCGTCCCGTCTGCAGATCAAAATTCAAAAACGTAATATGCGTCAACGGAAAGGCCTGTCCATCATCAAAAGTCAACGTCAGGCGCAGCGAAAGCACATCTTTTTCCAGCGATTCGAATGCATAAACATATTGCATCGAGGCAAATTGGCCGGCAGGAAGCGCGTGTATACCCATCATGAATTCCGCCAAAGAATCATTGTCGCTGTCATCATCATAAACCTCCTCCTTGAGTTCTTGGTTGATGAGCGCACTCACCGCCGAGTCAGCAGTCTGCACATGCAGCAAAACCACATCGATAAAAGGGCACAACGTATCATTCCAAGACTCCCGTGGCGCAGCGAGATCATAAGGCCCTTGCAGCTTAAGCGCACAAGCCTCCTCCCGAAAATGCTCAGCGACCAATCCTTTCAAATTCGTGGGAACCTCCTCAAAAGAAAAAGGAACCTACAGACCGCTTTTCAAGTCCCGAATTTCACCCGTAAACTTCCCTGCCTGCAAAAACCGTCCCAACCATTCGGCCACGGCCACGTTCGCATCCGCAAACTCAGACAACAAAAACAGCCCCTGACCATCCACAGTGCCCGACAGCAGCTCAGGAACCCGCGAATAGTCATTGTAATAATAGCCAACCACCTCCCCATGAGACCGAAGCAAATTCAAACTGCTAGCAGTCCCAGCTACCGTCCCGCTCAACCGCATGAAAAAATTATCCGGCAAAGTCACCAAAGCCGAATCCACCCCCGCCGCAGGCGAAGTCGAAGCACCACCACATCCCGCCCAAAAGCAAGCCAAAACCAAACAAAACCCAATGATAACAATCCGCATAAAAAAGCCCGTTAAAGAATAGCAAGTTCAAGATAGCAAATTTCCAAGCAATGAATAATATGCCTATCGCCAACTTTACCCCTAGACTTTCTTGGCATCTGGAAAATGAATTGTAGCAAAAAATAAAATCAATGAAGTATCCACTATGTCATGTCGAGCAAGCCGACTGGCGCCGCCGAGAATTGCGAAGCACTCGCGAATACCATTGAAAAAAGGCGGCAATGAGCACATCTAGCGCCAACAAATACACCTCCCTCTTGAAGACTCTCTTTTGTCGCCATTCGTCATTATTGGCGGTCAGTTGGAGGTGTATCGAAAGGCGCAAGATGTCTCCGCTCTCCGCCAAGGCGGATCGGTCGACATGACATTTCAGGATTTAGGGGTAAAGTAAACGATAAGCATAATGAATAATGAACAATGAAAGATGAGCGATGAAGAATGAACCCAACACACCACCAACCGCTGAACCCTCAACACACACCCCCCTCAACTGCTACCTTCTACCTACTACCTTCTACCTGAACTCTGAACTCATAACTCCCCTCCTCAATTATCAATTGTCAATTCCCAATTATCCTATCTTAGCACCGCAAAATGCAGCTCCCCCAAAAACCCCAGCGCACCGCCGCCCTCCTCTTCTTCCTGCTCCCGCTGGTCTACATGGCTCTCTATGGCCTCTACGGATTCGCCGACACCGACCAGGGCTTCGTGCCCGCGCTCGCTTGGCGCATCACCAGCGGCCAAGTGCCCTACATCGACTTTTGTTACGTCCGCCCGCCCCTCACCCCCTACCTGCATGCACTGGAAATGCTAGCATTGCCACGCGCACTCGAGATCATGGGCAGCCGACTCGACTGCTACCTCATGTTGTGGGCGTCGGTGTATTGGGGGATGCAGACCTTGCGCAGATTTTTCAAGACGGATGAATGGGGCGCAGCCTATTGGTGGATGGGCACGCTAGCCTTTATCTTCAGCGTGCACAACTTCCCCCCCATGCCCTGGCATACCGTTGACGGTGTCTTTTTTGGCAGCCTCGGAATATGGCTGCTCACCCACCCCAAGGCGCGCTGGCAAATGGCCCTCGGGCTAGGCGCGCTCGCGCTCGCCGCACTTGCCAAGCAGCCCTTCGCCATCCTCTTCCCAGTCGGCATAGTAGGATTGTTTTGCCTCCAGCCCCCCAAAATCGCCATGCAGGTGCTGCTCAGCACCAGCATCGCCCTCGCCGGACTCACAGCCGCCACCCTGCAATGGGCATTGCCGCCAGGATTCCTCGCCGCAATGACAACCCAAATCACCGGCGCCAGCAGCCTCACCGAACTCCTCAAAACCGGCCTCTTAGCCTACCTCTTGCCAGCCGCGATGCTCGCGGCAGCAGCTATCTCCGGCTACTTCGTCCTCAAAGCAAAACCACAGGCGCAAGCCTACTTGCCGCTGCTCGGCAAACTCGCACTCGTCGCGCTCGCCCTCTATCCGCTCGGATGGCTAGGGCTCACGCTGTGGAAACAAAGCTTCCAGCCGCCGAGACTCGGCTTTTACCACGCCTTGCTCCTGATCGCAGGCGCCTACAGCGCAATCTGCTGGCGCAGGGGCCAAGGCAAACAAGCCGCCGCCCTCCTCCTGCTCAGCGCCATCGCCTGGGCCAGCAGCCTCAGCTGGGGCTACGCAGTCCCCGCCCTATTCGCCCTCCCCGGCCTATTCGCACTCATCTCCATCATTCGTGAACCCATCCCGCATCCGCTGCGGGACAGGGTTATCGAAACCCCGCCTCCGGCGGCGTCTGAAAATCCAACATCTCACCTCCCCCGCGCACTCAAGCGCCTCAGCATCGCCACCGCCCTCACCTTCTTCGCCATCCAGCAATTCCCCTACCGCGACGGCCCGCGCTGGCAGCAAGTCCCCGGCGCAGGCGACACCTTCTCCGCCCTCGGCCTCATCCAAACCAGCCCCGAAAACCGCGCCCGCCTATCGGAATACAAAGTCCTGCGCGAAACATTTCCCACCGCCGCCGTGCTGCCGGCCATGCCAGCGGCCGACTACCTCATGGGAATGCAACCCACCCTGCCCATCGACTGGGAGCACGATGCCGAAGTCGGTCCCGCCCAAATGGCCGCCGTCCTGGCCCTGCTCAATCAGCCCGATCGCATGGTACTCGTCGAACTGTCCCGCATCGACGAAGCACATTCGGCAGACCCACGGTACCGGTCGACCTTGCTTGCGGAGGTCGTGGACCATTGGGTGCCAAACGTAAAGGGAACATATTTCCAGCTCTATACGGCGCCTACAAAAACGCCAGCAAACTAACATCGCGCTGCGGCTGCCTTGTATGCCCATGGCGCCCTTTGTAATTTTCACATTCAGTAGTTGATCCTTATTGGGAATGACAGAGACAGTGAAAACGTACAATTTGCTCCAGCAATTGTTGGCTCACACGCCAGACATTGTCTTTTTCAAAGACCGTGACTCCCATTACATTGAATTCAACGACGCCTTGCTCCAGCTAGCCGGCGTGCCGCGCGAAGTCTTGCTCGGCAATACCACTGCAAGTTTCCTCCCCAGGGCCCTCACCGAGCAGATCATCCGCGACGACAAGGCCGTGATGGATTCCCGCACCCCCGCCCGCCAAGAGCAATGGGTCGAGTTTGCCGACGGCAGGCTCGCACTCATGGACACCATCCTGGCGCCCATCGTCGACGACGAGGGCGAGGTCACCGGCATATTGGGCATCGGCCGTGACATCACCGAGCTCATGAATACCTCGCTCGCGCTCAAGGAAAAAAACCTCGCTTTGGAGCAGGCCAATCATGACCTCGATAGCCTCATGTACCACGCAGCGCACGATCTGAGGGCGCCTCTCAATAGCTTGCTCGGCCTCATCGACGTCATGCGGGTAGAGGATGACATTGTGCAAATGCGCTCCTACCTGGACCTGCAGGCAGCCAAGATACAACGCTTGGACGCCTTCATACAGGACATCGTGAACCTGAGCAAAAACAGCCAAGAAGGCATCACGGTCAGCGAGATTGACCTCGAAAGCCTGTTTTTCACTACCGTTGAACAGTTTCGTTTCTTGCCCGGCGCCACCAAAATGCACTTTGATTTTGCAGCTGCTGGCTCGGTCAAGTTCAAGAGCGATGCCTTCAGGCTCAGCTTGGTACTCAGCAACCTCATCTCCAATGCAGTACGCTACCATGATCCTGCAAAAGAAGCACCTAGCCTGCGCATGATCGTGCACGTCGACACCGACAAAGCGATCTTGCGGTTGCAAGACAATGGCCTCGGCATCGCCAAAGAGCATTTGGACCGAATTTTTGAAATGTTTTACCGCGCCAGCAAGTCGCCGCAAGGCTCTGGCATAGGCCTCTACATTGCCAAGGAGACCCTGCAAAAGATCGGCGGCACCATGCAAGTCGAGTCAGAATTGGGCCAAGGAACTACGTTTGTAATCGAATTGCCCAATCATCTTACAAGTGTCGCATCGACCACTTGATATTTACTTGGTATCCGTTTCGCATGCGCGCACAGCCTTTGCAGCCCAACGCTATAGCACCCGCAAACCACAGCCTTCATGCCGACCATCCACCTCGAAACCTTCATTGCCGCCCCGATAGCGCAGGTTTTTGACCTCTCACGCGACATCGACTTTCACCAAAGTTCGTTTGCCCATACGCAAGAGCGCGCGATCGCAGGCCGCACCACGGGCCTGATTTCACTCGGGGAAACGGTCACTTGGGAGGGACGCCACTTCGGCATCAAGCAGCGCCTCCAAGTCAAAATCACCGAAATGCAATTCCCAACCACCTTTGTCGACGAGATGGTGAGCGGCGCATTCAAATCCTTCCAGCATCGCCATAGCTATGAAGCAGTTGCAGGCGGCACCCGCATGACCGATGAATTCACCTTCGTTGCTCCGTTTGGTATCCTAGGCCGCCTATTCAACAAGCTGATCCTAACCAAGTACATGACCCAACTCCTAATAACGAGAAACCACCACCTAAAAACCGCCGCCGAGCATGCCAAGCCAGTCCCGCCTGCTTGACGGGACAGTGCCATCGACAAAACGCCTCCGGCATAGTCCCCAAGCAATAACTATCAATAACCCACACACACATACCAAAAGCAAATCTCCAGCCCCACAAGCCTCCACCTCAGGTAGCACATTACGCCGTTTCGAATCCCACATGATTCCCGATATACTCTACCTCCGACCCCTTCCCCAAAACAAAAAAAGCAACCACCAAAAGCAAACCAAGCCACCAATGTTCAATGCTGCACCAGATCTCTGAACGCCAAACCTATCCCCCGCGCCCACTCTGAACTCTGAACGCCAAACCTATCCCCCGCGCCCACTTTGAACTCTGAACCCTGAACTTCGAACTCTGAACTCTGAACTTCGAACTCTGAACTCTGAACTCTGAACTCTGAACTCTGAACTTCGAACTCTAAACCTAACCACCCACGCCAATTGTCCATTGTCAATTGTCCATTATCAATTGTATAGTCTTTGGCAAGAATCTTGCTACCACTTTTCGCCCAAAAGTATTAATTTGACTCCCATGCGTTTTCAAAACACATTGCTCCTCCTGCTTCCCCTGATTGTATGGGCAAATGCGCTCGAAGCACAGGACAAAGTGCCCCGCAGTGAAAACGGCTGGTACATGGCGCCTTACGGCCGCCTACACATCCTCGTCATCTATGCCGAAATCAAATTTGACAGTGGATACGCCCACCTCGACCCCGTCAAAGATCCCGCAGGCACCATCGGCTGGAAAGTCGGCAAGCTCCCCAACTGGAAACAATGGGCAGTATCCAAGACACCCGAGGAGAATGGATGGCTCACCAAATACTTCAGGCAAGCCTCATTTGGCAAGCTACAAGTGACCGGCGATGTGCTGGACAGCATGATCACCATCCCCATCTCCAGCGTGCGCGACGGGCGCAACAAGATCATCGAGCAAGAATCATTTGCCAGCAACCAATACAGAAATGCCCTGTTGAAGCAAATCAATGGCATCGAAAACCCCCGTTTCCTGTTCGGGAGCCAACCCAGCGACTTTGACCGCTGGACCTATAACGGCACAGGCCTGCCCGCCACCGAGGCGCCCAATGGCAAGATGGACCTGGTGATGGTCGTCTGGCGCAACATCCACGTCGTGGGCCTCGGTGAACAAAGCGGTTTTGTGAATCCCGGCGACTTTGGGGGGCTTTGGGGAATGCATACCGACATGTACTCAATGTTCAAGACCGAGAGCAGTCTGCCACTCGTGGTGATGCGCCACGAGTTCAGCCACATGCTCTTTGGCGGCAACAATTTCCACACCGCAAACGGCGGCGTGGGGCAGCGTGCTTTTCTCACCACCGTGGGTGGCTGGAGCAATATGAGCGCAAGCGATGCCTGCTCGCCGGCCTGGAATGCCTGGGACCGCGAGCGGCTCGGCTGGGGCAATCCCGAAAACAAATATGTGCTCAGCACCTGCTGCGACGAGTCTCAGCAGGAGCAAAACGGCGACATGGTCTACGGCCAAGACCTCTGTTTTGCGGGCGAATACATCTTGCGCGACTTTGTGACGTCGGGCGATGCGATCAAGATCAAACTGCCCCACCTGCCCAAAGGCGTGCGCAACCAATACTTGTGGCTCGAAAATCATCAGCGGGTCGAGGGCATGGTCGACCACGATAAGATCTTGCCCAAGGGCTTGTATGCCCTGATCCAAGTCGGCAAAGACGAGCGTGAAGGCAAGGCCATCTTTGGCGGCACCTGCAATTACCTGTGGCCGCTTGTGGGCCAGGGCAATTATGACTTTGACTGGGACCCTGCGACCAAGGGCTTGCACCTGCGGCAGAGCCGCGCCAATCCACTTACAGGTTACACCTATTTTGCGCGGCACATGATCGACCTCGATGGCGACCACAAGCTGCGCATCACCACCGACGGCGTGCCCAAGACCGAGTATGTTTTTCCGGAAAAGCTCTTTGTGGAGGGCAAGGAAATGCCGGCAGAGTTCTTCTCCTTTGTGCAATACCCGCATTTTGGCACCAAGGAGACCGCATTTCTCCCGGACTTGCATCCCAAAATCGGCATCGCCTACAACCCTGCCGCCACGCCCATCTATTCCCACACCGGCCCCAAAGCCTTGCCCGACGACAACCGCCGCGTCTACCTCAATGGCCTGAGCGTGGAGGTGATGGAGCAGCGGGCGGATGGCAGCATCAAGATCAAAATCCGGTGGGACGATTTTGACATCCCAACCAACGTGCGCTGGTGTGGCGACATCGTGCTCAAGGAAAAAGTGATCGTGCAGCGCGGTGGCAGCATCACCTTGGACCAAGGATATTCGGCTCAGTTGCCTTTCGCTGCGCAAGTGATTGATGGCAAGGATGTATTTGCAGAGCCCACGATCATGGAGGTGGATTCAGGTGCGCTGCTCAAGTTGGAGAAGTTTGCCAACCTCTGGATCAAGAATGGGTCGACCTTGCTGGTGCGCAAGGGGGCCAAAGTAGATCTCGCTACCCTGAGCAGCATCACGGTCGAGCGCGGTGCCCACGTATATGTCGAGCAAGGCGCGATCCTCACCCTCGGCAGGCGGAATGCAGGCATTGTGTACCAAGGCGATGACAAGGGCTATTCGGTGAATGAGAGTTTCAAGCTCAGGATCAAGCCCTGAGGTGCTGAATGATGGCTAGCAGACGGCCTATGCTATCTTGCCGCTAGCCCTTCTGACACATCAAATTCCAAGATTCCTCCCGCTCAAAATCCATCTCTCCGCGCATACAGTCCAAGAATCCTGCTACCTTTGGCACCAATGGCCCACATTCGTCCATTTAGAGCCTGGCGCTACAACGAGGAGCAACTGGGAAACATCGAGGAGATGTTTTCTCCTCTTTTTGATGTCGTGAGTGCAGAGCAACTGGAGCAGCTCTATGGCAATCCACACAACTCTATCCACCTCTCAGTGCCGCAGTCTGATGCTGCCGTGATGGAAAAGCTGCAAGACTGGAAGGCCAATGGCGTGATTTTGCAAGACCCGCTGCCGGGCATCTACATCTACTACCAAGAATTTTCACTCTTTGGAGAGCAGCGCAAGTATGTGCGCAAGGGTTTTGTGGTGATGGTGAAGATCGATGCAGCTGCTGGCACCGCCGACAGCGATATCGTATTGCACGAGGGCACGATCGCCGCGAGTGTAGCCGAGCGCAGCCGCTTGCTCGCGCAATGCCTGCTCAATGTGGCCCCCACACATGGCTTGTACGACGATCCAAGCATGCGCTTGGAGGCACTTATGGACACCTACATGGACCACCCGATGCACGAATACGTGGATTATCAGGGCGTGGTCAATAAGATGGCACTCGTGCAAGATCGGCGCGATATCGCTACTTTTCAGGAAGTGATCGCACGAGGGCAAATTTATCTGGCAGATGGGCACCATCGCCTCGCCTCATCAGTTGCCTTGTTGCAGCAGGCGCAGGCAGAGGGCCGCGAACTGCCCCAAGACTCCATGCTGAACTATCACATGATGTTCCTGAGCAATACCGCTGGCGACGATCTGCGCATTCTGCCGATTCACCGCCTGTGGGAAATGCCCGAAAAGACCTACAACCCCAATCCGATCTTGCATCGGATGCGCGATTATTTTGAGGTGACCGAGGTCACATTTGACCGCATGCCGATTTATGCACAGGTGCAGCAAGCGCCGCGCAGCTTTGGATTTGTGGTCGGTAGCTTGCAATTTCTCATTAAGCTGCATGCCCACATCGACCCCTTGCGCGACATCGATCTGCCCCTGCCCGACTCGGTAAAAGCACTGGATTATACCATCCTGCACTATTTTGTCTTTCAAAAGGTCTTTGACATCCCCTATGCCGATCAGCGGCACAGCCATTCGCTGCAATACCTGAAAGATGCTGGCCTTGCCATCAAGGCGGCCGTCACCTACCGCAACAAACTGGCATTCATCATGCCCGGTTGCTCCATGGCACAGATGATGGCCGTCTGCAAATCAGGCGCACTGATGCCCCAAAAATCCACTTATTTTTATCCCAAAGTCGTCTGCGGACTGGTCTTTGGCTCCATCGATGACCATGAAAACGATAGCCCCTTTGATCTTAGCTTCAGGCTCCCCGAGGCGGCAGCACCTACTGCGTGAGCTCGGATTGACCTTTGAAGTCGTGTTGCGGCAGGTCGCCGAAGACATCCCCGGGGGCAAGACGCCCGTCGAAGTCGCAGAGCACCTCGCCTGGCACAAAAGCGAAGCCTACAGCGACTTGATCGGCGACCACATCGTGCTCACATCCGACACCATCGTCTCCCTCGACGGACTCTTGCTGGAAAAACCGCTGGACCGGGCAGATGCCATCCGCATGTTGCAAGCCTTGTCGGGGCAGGTGAATGAGGTGATTTCCGGCGTTTGCATCCGCCACCGCGAGCAGATGGCCCTCTTTCATGCATCCACTAAGGTCACTTTCAGACCCTTGACGATGGCAGAAATCGAGCATTATGTAGATGAGTTCAAGCCCTACGACAAAGCCGGAGCATACGGCATCCAAGAGTGGATCGGCATGGTGGGCATCTCCAAAATCGAGGGCGATTATTACAATGTCGTCGGCCTGCCTGTGGGCATGGTCTGGGAACGCCTCAAAAGTGAAGGCTGGGCATCGCTTTGACGGCTTGCGATGGGAATTTGCTTTGGCATGCCCCTAGGAATGTGCTTAGCTTTGCAGCATGACTCAACTCAGCGTCAACATCAACAAGTTTGCAACCCTGCGCAATGCGCGTGGCGGCAACAATCCCGACGTGCGGCAGGCCGCGATCGATTGCGTGCGTTTTGGCGCGCAAGGCATTACCGTGCATCCGCGTCCTGATGAGCGGCACATTCGCCGCGCAGACGTGCTGGAGGTTGCGGCTGCAATCGATGTCGAATTCAACATAGAGGGTTATCCCTCAGAAGACTTCTTGCGTTTGGTCGAGCAGGTGCGCCCCGCGCAATGCACGCTCGTACCCGATCCCCCCGGCGTGCTCACGAGCAATGCAGGCTGGGACACCCGCCTGCACCGCGACCTGCTGCGCGACGTCGTCGCGCGCCTGCACGCTGCCCAAGTGCGGGTGTCGATCTTCAGCGAAACGGATCTGCACCTGATCGATGGTGCCCGCGAGACGGGCACCGACCGCATCGAATTGTACACCGAGCCTTATGCCGAAAAGTATGCCGCAGACCGCGCAGCGGCCATCGCACCGTTTGTGCAAGCTGCAAAACACGCACAAAAACTAGGCCTCGGCATCAACGCAGGCCACGACCTGAGCTTGGAAAACCTGCGTTATTTCCACGAATGCATCCCCGGCTTGCTAGAGGTCTCCATCGGCCACGCCTTGGTCTGCGATGCGCTTTACATGGGCTTGGAAAAGACGATTGAGGCATATTTGGACTGCCTTCGGGGGTAGGTTGCAGCGGAGAATTGAGTTGCAAACCTTTCAATTCTTCATTCTCTATCTAGCCCGTCTTCTCACGTCAACTGATTTCCTTGACGCTTCTTTACTTCGCTTACGATGCTGCGGATCTGTTGCTCGTTTTCCATCTTGCAAATGAGCAGCACGTCGCCCGTATCGACGACAATGAAGTCGTTGAGCCCGTGCAGGACAACGAGTTTTTTGGGATCGCTGATCTGCACGAGGTTGTTGGCGGCGTCAAAGGCCATCACGTCGCCGACGACGGCGTTGCCAACGTAGTCTTGGTCCATCTGCTCGTAGACCGAACCCCAAG
>JANPHP010000351.1:0-9538 GCA_031424495.1 Bacteroidota bacterium
CACCGCTGCCCTGCCGCCCTACCACACCAACTGCGTGTCGCTGGGCAAGGCGATGAAACTATGCAAGGCGACGATCCACAACCAATTGCAGCGGCTCCTGGCAAGCGGACTCGTGACCGAAAAGGAACACCGGGGCAGGCACAACAACTTCACCTTGCGCTTCCCGGAGAGCATCATCGCCATCCACCCGGAGCTGCTCTTACGCCGGGAATTGGGGGACGAAGGGAACTTGCACCTCTTTGCTGGGAATCAATCACTTGAAACACCAGAGGCAAAAACTTTGGGGCAAGTTCCAGTTGCCAGCACCCTCAAAAAAGAAAATAAACTGCCTGTGGATTCGGTGGAAAACGATGTGCAACGACCCAACGAGGCTTCCAATTGGGACAGTGTCGATGGCAGTGCATCGCTTTCAGCTGGCAACCCCCCGTTTCAAGATGGGGAGGGGCATGGAGAAGGCACCGGGCGCGGGATTTCGCACCGGGCGCGTGTCCATTGGCGTCAAGAGACCCCGTTTCAAGATTCTGGCAAGCGGGGCGCAGTGGCCGAAAGGCGCGCCCCCGCCCCAGTTTCGACGGTTTTCGAGGATCATTGCATCCGGCTCCTCGCCGTCATCGTCGGCTCGCTTTACCGCGACATCGACTTCATGGCCAAGAGTCAGCTCGACGCGATCAACGAATTCATCCGGGCGCAATTCGACGGAAAGGAAAGGGACGAAGGCGAGGCCATCTACCGACAGCTTTGGATCAGAGTGGGCTTGGCTGAGAAATGGGTTGCCAAAAAGCCGGGGCGCTACATCCCATTGCCAGGCAGGTACTTCGCGCCCGACAATCCGAATGGCTTCAATCGCACCGCCTTGTGGCTGGAAAACATGCGCATGACCAACCAAAGGGCCGAAAAGGCGCGGGCGCGGTTCCAATTCGTCTCGAAGGCTTTCTCCGCAGTCATGCACAGCACCGGGCGGCATTTGCAGGACAAGAGCGTCCACAGCTACACGGCAAACCGCAAGCAGGTCACCGACAAGTACCCCCACCTCGCGACGGCCTTCGACTGGATTGTGCTCGACCCCAAAACCAACGATTGAGATGCCAGGACAGCAATTCAAGAACGACAGAACCCCATGCTTCAAATGCATGATCTGGTACAAGAACGGCTACAACGGCACCTATTTCAGCCGTGACTGGAAATACGGCAAGTTCCGCCCCGACCTCGGCTTGCAAGCCCTGGAGGAACTCGTCGCCAAGCGCACCGGGAAGCTGCGCCATGCCATGATCTGGGACAAACGCGAGGGCCGTGACTGGCTCATCAGGGAATGCAATGACAAAAACGCCGGGTGGATGGTGAATGCGCCCGTGAAATTTTGAACAACCATGGAAGAAATTACCGACACCGCATCGTCGCTCCACAACTGGCGGCAACGAAATGGGCTAGTCCAGGACAGGCCCGGCAGACCGACAAATTCCACAAGCCATGAGCGGCGCAAGCTGGAATCACTCTTGGCACGCTCCATCCACGAAGGCAACTACCGCAACCTGGCAGCATCGGCAGGCATGAACGCCTGCGACCTAGTGGAGACCGTCACCCTGAAGCTTCGCTCATTTGGCTTGCACGGGCTTCAAGCCGCAATCCAAATACACCACGACCACGGCATCGTCAGCTGGCTACAATACCTGTATTCACTTTAAATCCATCTATTTATGACACCGAAGAAAAAACTCGTCCACGCACAGATTCTCCTTTCCAAGCATCCAGAAACAGGCCCGCTGGGCATTGAGATGGAGCAGCTCGTCATGCACTGGCGAGCCGGGCTGGTCGAGGGCGAGATCAGGGAGCCGATGCAAACCCTCTTCCTTGAGGAAGACTCACTGGTGAGGCTCATCGCCTACCTCCAGACATGCGAGGACGGCGGCTGAGCCGCCTTGGTTTCCTGGCGGGATTTCTAGTTCAACTCAAATGCGACAGGTATGAATCAAGGGCCGATGTTTCTTTCGATAAAGGATTTGCAGAAGCTGATGGGGACGGCATGGTACAACTCCGCTCAGAAGCGGCACAAGGCGATTCGGGAGGCCATTCGGCCTGGCAAGAAGGATTTGACTATTCGGGAGTATTGTGAGTATACCGGGGCTTCCCATAGACAAACCCATAAGATGCTGAGAAGTGAGCCGTTCGAAATGAAATAGCCATGTTCTACTCGATATGTTCTTGAATTCTCATTTTCTCGATTATTTCCATACAAGGTAGTTTTCAAGAGCCACCTAGGCACTTGTCAATATCCCCATCTAAGTGGCAACCTAGGTTTGTTCATTTGGGCAGATTTCCAAACAGAATCTGGTTATTGCCGAAGCAAAAGAGGCATCATTGATAAGTATCATGATTTCATTGCTTGAAATTTTGGAGTCCACTATTGCTCCTATCATAACAGGAAATTCGTATATTCCGCAAAGATCGCAAATTCGCATGAAGAAACTTTCGAGTTCAGTACTAATCCTGTTAGCTACTCTTGGATTCATTGTCCCCCTGATGCTTAGCTGTGGAAATCATGACAAGCATAGAAATGCCTATTTGCATTTGTCAGAAAATTCACCCAATATCGGGTACAACTGGAAACTGAAACATGGGCCGCAAAGACGAATTATATCAGATATTTGGCTCAATCAGAACGGTGCTATCGGCTGGGCAGTCGGGGATAGCGGAAGGATATTAAAGTTGTCCAATGGTAAATGGGGGGACTGGAACAACGGCCAAAGGGTTACTAGCTCACTCCTAACACAAGTCTGTTTTAGCTCAGATGGTAATGAAGGTTGGGCCACGGGCGAAAATGGCTTGATGTTGCATTACACAACCGGAAAATGGAAGGTTTGGGAAAGCGAGGAGCAATTATTTGAAGGAACGATTCAATCGATGTCCCTGGATAGCAGGGGAGCTAATGGATGGGCAATAAGTGGCGGCTCGAAGAATTTCCTTCGCTATTCCGCTGGCACATGGGAGGAAGTCAGCCAACAGGCCCCCCTTCATCCCGGCTTCGTTGCGGGTTTATGTCTCAATGAGCAGGGTACCGAAGGGTGGGCTTTTAGAGGAAATTCAATCCTAAAGTTGACTTCTGGGGAATGGAAAACATATTTCAAAATTGCTCAGCCAGCCAATGTGGAATTGGGAACTACATACGTCGCAGGTTTCTGGCTAAATGAATTGGGAACTGAAGGGTGGCTATCTTTAAGCGATGGTACCTTTTTACATCTTGCTTCTGGAAAATTGGAAAAATGGAATGTCAAGGTCGCAACCTCCTTCTTTTTGTTTGGGCTGAGCAACATTCGGATGCTAAAAGACGGGACGGATGGCTGGGCAATCGGATCAAACGGAAATTTGTTTCATTATTCATCCGGCTCCTGGCAAATCTACAAAACAAACGATGATTTTTTTCCTGGTTTCCGTGACCTTTGGATGAATGACAATGGAAATGAAGGCTGGGCAATTACCTCGTGGGGAATGATATATCATTATGCAAATGGAAAATGGACGACGGAAAAGACAGAAGACCAAATTACGAGTAATGGGTTGAAAGGATTGTGGTTCATGCCCAACGGGAAAGAGGGTTGGGCAGTCGGCGAGAATGGTACCATTTTGCATTATGCGTCACAGAGTTGGAAGGAATTGGAAATTAGTGAAGAATCTACCTCTAGCACTTTAAATGCTGTGTGTTTGACTGAAGGCGGGAAAGAAGGCTTTGCTTTTGGAAGTGATGGCCTAGCTCTTAGATATTCTTCTGGAAAATGGACTAAATTGAATCAGGAGGAGCATTTTGGAAAGCAAACAATTAACGACATCAAGCTTAGTGCCGACGGGAGTAATGGATGGGCTGTAGGTGATTCCGGGATAATTCTTCATTTTGACACCGACCAATGGAGAAACTGGAATAGAACACAAATGCTTGAGGAGGGCGACCTGAACGATCTTTGGGTAAATTCAAGAGGGACCGAAGGATGGGCAGTAGGCTTCGGTAAAATCTTACACCTGAGCAACAATGAATGGGATGAACCTAAAGTTAATCAGGGCATTCAATTTGCAAATCTTACCGCAATTGCAATGAACTCAAATCAAACAGAGGGTTGGGCTACGTCAGGGCATAATTCATGCTACCATTTTTCGGATGGCAATTGGATGATGGAAAACAATTGCTATTCTGGCAAATCAATCCAATTGAATAAGGAAGCTGAGGAGGGATGGGGGGTTGGAGAGAATGGTATAATTTCCCGCTACAGGATGGGCAAGTGGGAGGAATGGTCCCCCCCTTACTTAACATCCCGTTTTACAATCAATGACCTTTGGATTAACCCTAACGGGACAACAGGATGGGCAATAGGCGAGCATGGGACGATCTTGTTTCTTGATACCTTCCAAATTCAGAGAGTTTTGAAAATTGAATCATTAGAAACCAACGAACTAGAAGCACTTTCCGGAGACTATGTCGCTAGGCTTGGATTTACTCCTAAGATTGACCCAATAATTGAATTAATAGACGTAAGCACCGGCAAAGACATTCTTAATGAAAAGTTATTCTCAATATCTACGGATACGGCAGATAGGCAACTAATCACCGTCCACTTTTCTCCCGAGGCCGAAGAGTTTGCAGACAGAAATAGAGGCAAGCAATGCAAGTTCCGATTTTCTGCTCAGTATGGATCCTCGGAAGCTGAAAGCGCTCGCATTACCTATGTAGCAGAGTTGAAGATTGGCGGATCTTCAACAAATATTTGGTCATTTCTTGGATGGGGAACGATTGGATATTTTATCCTCAACATCATATCAATTCCGCTGGCAATTATCTCCCCATGGATTCGAAGGCTGTTGTTTAGCAATTATGGCTATACGCTATTGGTTGGCAAGCCATTATTCAGTGCAGGTCTAATTCATTGGTCTATGTGGTATCGAATTGCCCTTTTTCGGCACTATCGAAAAGCATTGATTGAGGTAACATCGAAAAGCCATTGGGGCAAACGCATTTATATCCCCCCGATGATTAACGGGCATTACTCCGAAAATCAATGGCAACTAGTTCTCGAGAAAGTTTTGGAAAGTTCTGGAAATGAGCTTTTTGTTGTTCATGGAAGATCTGGGCTTGGCAAGACCGCATTGCTTGAGAAATGGTGTCAGCAGTCACTTGAACTCGGACAAACCCCGATTTTGATACGACTATCATCGGAAAATGCAGCCATCGAAGAAGCTACAGCGCTAACCGAGCAACATGGCGAAATCCCAGTTGATCGGGACCGAATGTTTGATTTGTTGAAGAAGGGTGGCTTTTTGGTCCTTTTGGACGGGCTCAATGAGGATTCCAATCCAAAGCAAACGAGGGAATTCGTGCGACAAATCGTTAGGAACAATAAGGTAGTCATTACTAGCCAGTTAGACCCGTTATGGAACGACATTGTTGCCACTAGATTCATCAAATTGGAGCCTTTTGGACTTGAGCAATTGACTATCCTAATGGGAGAAGAATGGGCGGAAAAGGTACTAAATACCCCTAGCCTTAAAGAGTGGGCTGACCTCCCGCACACGGCCCACCTAATTGCGAATTATGTTAGCTTACACAACTGCCTTCCTCCAAGATTTTTGGACATATACCGAATGCTTCGCGGCGGCTTGAACGAAGAACTTCAGACGTTAAACCTAGAACTCAAAGCATGGGAAATGTTCCAAATCAATGCAAATTTGTTTGTTCCAGATCAAATGGTTCCTGAATCACTATGCGATTTAGCAGTTGTTAGTGGCGTGTTTACTCGAAAGAAAAATGAATTTATGTTTCGGCATGAACGTATTCTTCGCTTTTTTGTTGCTAGCTATCTGAGCAGGCAGGAATATCATCCTATGCAATACTGGTCTGAGATGGTCAAAGGGGGGTATGGAAAGACCTACTGGTCTGATGTGGTGGAATTTTGGGGTGAAATTCACCTTGAGTCGATTTCGAGTTCAGATGACGAAGAGAATTACAAACGTTTTATCCTCGACATTGCTCAATTTGACATCTCAATTTATCGAGAGCGACTAAAACCGTCGCTAACAAAACTTAAAGAGGAAGGTGCATTCAAATTTGGTGAAGATTTTTGGTTCAGACTGTCTTAGTTCATGCCATAAGGTGGCATCTTTGTGATATTATTTGGGTTTCTGTAAATTAGTTATTTTTTATGCCTATCGGCAACTTGACCAGTAGATTTTGACATGAGGTGTCAAAGCTCATATGGAGCTTCGAGCATATTCAAGAATGATATGAAATTGCTCGATTTTTTCAACGAATTCCCCACCGAAGAGGCTTGCAAAGCCCATTTCAAGGCTGTACGTGACCGTGAAGGCGTTGTTTGCAAGACTTGCTGCGGCGAGGATCATTGGTGGCTGAAGTCCAAGTCGCGGTATGAATGCAAGGGTTGCGGAAGAAGGATGTCGCTCAAAAGCGGTACTGTCATGGAAAATAGCAAGTTACCTTTCCAATTTTGGTATGTGGCAATGCACCTGATGACTGCAACCACAAAGAACATTGCTGCGCTGGAAATGCAGAAGCAGATCGGCCACCCCTATTATGAGCCGATCTGGGCGATGATGCACAAGCTGCGTAGGGTGATGGGCAACAGGGATGAAAAACACATGCTCCAAGGCGAAATCGAGCTGGACGAGGCCTTTTTTGCCGTCAACACGCATCAGGAAGAAGGCGTTCAGCTCAAGCGTGGGGCGGGGACGGAGCGGAAGACCAAGGTGGTGGTGATGGCGGAGTCCACCCCAGTTGCAGAGCCCAAGAAGGGGCGAAAGAAATACAAGTGTGGATATTTCAAGATGATCGTGATCGAGGATTTGCAGGCGAAAACCATAGAAAGGGAGGCACAAAATGGCATATTGCCGAATTCAGGCCTTCGCACCGACAATTCAAAGTCCCACCGTGGACTCGAGAAACTTGTCAAGAAACATGAAGCAATCACGCTCCCCGGTAAGGAAGGCTCCAAAGTGCTTCCATGGGTCCACACAACCATCAGTAATGCCAAGGCTTCGATCCTAGCCACATACCACGGAGTATCAGAGATATTCCTCCAAAACTACCTCAGTGAATTCTGCTACAAGCTGAATAGACGGTATTTTGGATTCAAGTTGTTCGACAGATTGGTAATTGCAGCAACTTACCACTGGGATATATGAAAATGGTTACTGGTCAAGTTGCCGATAGGCATATTATTTTTCAAAAATGAGGAAATTATCGATACTCTTAAATCGAAACTATTGACTAAAGGCCCAATTACTGTTGGGTTGAATTGGTTTTCGTTTGACAAGGGTTCCTCACACTAAATGTTCCTGCCTAACCGTATCTTTAGGTTGATATTGTTCGAGATATCCCATCTTGCCTGTTAGTGGGGGCTAGCAAACAATCCAAAACCACACAAAACCATCCCTAATCCAAAACTCGCCTTTTTCTGCACCAATATTTGCCCAGCGACAACCACTGCCAAGACCGACAGCCTTGCAGCGAGGGACGCCGACGACGGAAACAGGAAAAGACGAAAGACAATGACAGCCACCGAAATCCTACTTGCAGCAAACTCGATCCTACTGACCCTCTTGTCCATCCTGTTCGCCGTCGTCGGGTTCTTCCTGCGGGACTTCCACACGCAGTTCAAGGAACTGGCCAAGACGGTGACCCAGCTCTGCCTTGAGGTGGCCAAGGCCACGACCCAGGCGAGGGCCGACCACAGCAACATCCGGCGCGAGCTGGACGACCTCCACAGCAAAACCCGCAACCAATGACAGGCAAGACGAAGATACTGATCGGCTCGGCGGCGGCTTTCACGACGATCATGCTGGTGAAGGCCAGCCGCGCCGCCGCGAACTTGGAGAGCTACGTGACGGCGAAGATCCAGAAATTCGACCTCTCCGGCCTCACGCTTCTGGTCGGGGTGATCCTCAAGAACCCCACCAACGGGTCCCTGCGCATCAAGTACCCCTACGTGACGGTGGCAGTGAACGGCTCCATCATCGGCAGCACCGACCTCAAGAACGAGGACGTGCAAATCCCGGCCAGCTCGCAGGCGGTCATCAAGGGCATCGTGCTGCACTTCCCCACGCTCTCCCTGGCGACAATCCTGCCCGCACTCTACCAGCTGATGTCGGGCGCGATCCCGGCCATCGACTTCTCGGTCACGGTGAAGACCACGGCCTACGCCCCCGGAATCCCGCTGCCGATGCCATTCTCCTACACCGAAGACATGAAACTCGGCAAACCGACGCAGCCATGAGCCAGGCTACTGCATACGACGCCATGTTCCCGGCCTTCAAGCCCGGCACGACTACGGTGCGAAAGGACGCGCAGCTCTCGCACACGCTCAAGCTCATCCCGCAGGTGGTCACAGAGACCCTCGGGCAGACGACCGGGCTTGCCAAATCGCTGCGCGGGGCCAGCACCCTGCAAACCTGCCGGAACACCTGGGAATTCTGCAAGCGCAACTTCCGCTACAAGCAGGACGAGGACGGCAAGGAGCAGGTGCGCTCGCCGCGCAGGTCGTGGCACGACCGGCACACGGGCATCGACTGCGACTGCTACTCCACGCTCATCAGCTCGATCCTCACCAACCGCCGCATCCCGCACAGCCTGCGGGTGACCAAGTACGGCGACCCCGACAACCCATCGCTGCCCGCCAGCCAGATCCCCTTCAGCCACATCTACATCGTGGCCCACGATGGCGGGCGGACGGTGAAAATCGACCCTGTGACCGACTTCTTCGACTTCGAGCAACCCTACCTCGCAAAAACCGACATCAAGATGACACTCGAATACCTCAACGGCCTCCCCGGCCAAGCCCAAGGTTCGGTCGACCAAATCGACCTGGGCCTCGGCAACCTGGGCCTCTTCAAGCGGAAGCCCAAGCCAGCGCCCAACGAGCGCACGAACCAAGCCACGACGCTGCGCCCGCCGACCCCGCAAAAGGGCAAGGGCGCGAACGTGATCAACCGCTTCAACCCGGCGGCGATCCTGCTGCGCACGGGCATCCTGCTGGGCATGAAGCTCAACATGTTCAACATCGGCGGCAACCTGCGCTTCGCCTACCTCACCGACGAGCAGGCAAGGTCGCGCAACCTGAACATGGAGCGCCTCGCCCACCTGCGCAAGGTGCAGGCCAAGCTGGAGCACGCGGTGTTCCTGGGCGGCGGCAAGCCCGAGAACCTCAAGAAGGCCATCCTGGAGGGCAAGGGCAACCACGACAAGGCTGTGCCGCTCAACGGCACCGGACTGCCCTCGATCACGCCGCTGGGCTTCGGCAGCGACTCGCCCGTGTCGGACATCCTCGGCCCGGTGATCTACCACGGCGAGATCGCCACGGCGGTGAACGGCCTGGGCAGCCTCGGCGAACCCGTGACCGCCGCCGCAGCCATCGCGGCGGCGACGGCCATCCTCGGGTCGGTGGCTGCTGTGCTCAAGTCGGTGGGCGACGTGGCGATCTCGCCGTGGTAGATCACCGGGCCGAGGATGTCCGACACGGGCGAGTCGCTGCCGAAGCCCAGCGGCGTG
>JANPHP010000352.1:0-11639 GCA_031424495.1 Bacteroidota bacterium
CGCTTCGGCCACGCCGGTGTGAGCGGCAACGGCGGACAAGGGCAGGTAAACATGGACGATATCTTCTCGCGGTTTTCCGACATCTTTGGTGGCGGCGGCGGGCAAGGTGGCAGTCCTTTTGAAAGCATATTCGGTGGCGGCGGTGGTCGCGGCCGGCAGCGCCCCAAAGGCCAACGGGGCAGCGACCTGCGCGTGAAGGTGCCCCTGAACATGGAAGAGATCTATGACGGGGTCAACAAGAAGATCAAACTAACGCGCTTTGCGACCTGCGACACCTGCTCAGGCGTGGGCGCATCGAGTGCAGATGGCTATCGCACCTGCACAACCTGCAACGGCGCAGGCGAGATTCGTCGCCAAGCCGGCGGCGGCTTCTTCCAACAGATCATGGTGAGCGCCTGCCCGACCTGCCAAGGCGAGGGTCGCGTGATCTCCAACGCCTGCGGCACTTGCCACGGCGAGGGCCGCACCGAGATTTCAGAGGTCATCGACGTGCGCATTCCCGGTGGCATCACCGAGGGCATGCAGATCACGATGCGCAGCAAGGGCAATTCGGGTAAGCGCGGTGGCGCTCCCGGCGACTTGATCATTTTGGTCGAGGAGACGCCCCACGAGCATTTTGAAAGGCATGGCGATGACGTGATCTATGAGTTGTGGCTCAATTTTGGCGATGCGGCACTCGGTACGAGTGTCGAGGTACCGACTTTGGGTGGCGGCAAGACACGGTTCAAGATTTCGGCGGGCACGCAGTCGGGCAAGATTTTCAAACTCAAGGGCAAGGGATTCCCGATCGTGAACGGCTATGGCCGTGGCGATCAGCTGATTCAAGCCCATGTTTGGATCCCGCAGACGCTCAGCCGAGACGAGAAGGCAGCCTTGGAACGCTTCCAAGGCAGCCCCAATTTTGCGCCCAGTCCCACGAGTACCGACAAGGGATTTTTCCAGCGGATCAAGGATATGTTTTCTTGAGTTTGCTGTTGGCAATTGTGGTCGCGGCCAACATGCTACGGTCAGTTCGGGCAGTCTTTTCCTGATTGATTTTGCATTTTGAGCCTTTTTGGAATTTGCGGTTTGTACCGCCTTTCTAAAGAGAAAAATCCCCTCGTTTGCGCTTGCTACGAGGGGATTTTTTCATTTCAATGTGGATTAGAATGATCCCCCTCCCTGCAAAAATCAGTGTTGTTCTGGCCAAATAACGTATTTGGTTTCGTAGGTAGGCGATGCCCCGCGTACCTACGAGATCAAATACGTCCACCCCCAAAACTACATAATGTCCATACCATTGGGAGTTGTGTCGATTCCGCCCTCGGAATTGGCGTAACGCTTATTGCCGAGGCGATGCTTTCGCCTTGCGTTGGGGGAAACGGTCGCGGAGGTCGCGCATAGGCCGCTCAAAGAAGCGGTAGAGCAGCCAAGACAAAACGATGGTGAGCGCCCAAAAGAGCGCGTAGCGCAGCAAGCCGAGCCCCAGCGAGGGCTGATTGGTCCATTTGATCTCTCCAGTGAGCTGCGGGATGATCAATCGCTGCACCAGCGATAGATTCAGCAAGTACATGGAGTAGGAAATCGTGCTGATGAATTGCACGACAATACCCAGCTTCTTGAAACGCGTGGTTTCCCAACTTGCCAAAAAAGGCAATGCAAGCATGGCAGCCAATGGCTCCAAACTCGGCATCCAAACCCCTCTAAAATAGGGCCCATTACCCATGAAACGCATCTGAAACGTGAGCGCGACGATCATCAGTAGTGAAAGCAACAATCCCCACAGCTTGTACCGCAGGCAAAAATCCTTGTGGTAGCGCCATAGATAGGCCATGATTACGCCATACATGAGGCTGTCGAGCCTGAAGATCACAATGGAGGTAAAGAGTATGATGTACCGCTGATCGGGGGGCGGCAATTCGATCAATTGCATGCGCAGCACAAATGGCACTGCGACAAAAATGAGGCCCACCCAAAGCACTGCACGCTTGCGGTCAGGCAGCAATTTGGAACCCAAGAGCACCATGATCGGCAGCAATAGGTAAAACCATTCCTCGACCGACAGGCTCCAAGATTCAGGGAAAAACTTCGTTTGGCGACTGTAGAGGTTTTGGACGAAGAAATAATAGCCTTTTTGGAAGTTTTGGAAGACGTAGTCGTTGTTGTAGTAACTGACCACCAAGATGGTAAGCACCAGCATATAATTGGGGATCGTGCGAAACCAACGCCTGATCCAGAAATGCCCGACCTCACGCAGCCCAAACTGAGGCTGCTCCAGACTGCGCAACAAGATGCCCCCGATCAAAAAACCACTCAATGCAAAGAAGATGGCGACGCCGTCGATGTCGGGCATGGGTAGCAGGTAATACTTGTGCGCCCACTCTGGCAGCACATACATGCCATGCACATACACGACGATCAGGATGGCGATCGCACGCATGAGATCGAGGCCAAAAATGCGGCTTTGGGCTTCCAATTGGGTCGAATGCACGCTTTTTTCTTCCATTGCGATCCTCGCGCGTTTCACAATGCTGCGAAAACGATTACAATCTATCGCCTTTCCCTAGGAATTCTAAATATCAAGGCCAGAAATCAAGAAGTTTTGTTCGCGAGGCAGCCTCACACGCCAAATTGGCGCAGGTGATGATCGAGGTGGGTCCAAGCGAGTTTGCCCCATTGATTTTTGGTGAGTGGACCAAAAAATGGGTGATCCTGAAATTCGTAGGTATCACTTTTTCTGAAAAAGGCTTCCAATAGTTCGAGGAGGGTTTCGCGATCTTCTTCAAAAGTCGTTGGCTGCGTGCCCGCGGTGAGCTGATCGATCTCCGGGGCAGTGGAAACTTTGCCTTTGGGGGCGGACATACCCAACAGGACGAGGCGCTTGACCACCATTCGCCCCATGAAAGTGGGAACGCCCGCGACCTTAATCTGCCCAAATGCCATGCGCAACTGATCGGCCAGATGGCACATGCATTGCGCGGCGTTCATTTTGCCCCACAATGCTGGACTGCCTGCCTTGAATTGGGCGATTCGTTCTAGGGTATGCGCCCTGGTCTTGGCGTCGAGGATGTTCTTTTTCATGGGATGAAGATAGGCTAATTGGGGAATTCCAGCAAAATGGCCAATTGAAAACCGCCCCGACTTCTGCGGGATAGACGCCGTTCGCAGAGACCGAAGAGCCAATGGGACTTCTTAGGTTCTCTGCGAATCCTGCATTTTTCGGAAGACCTAGCAGCTCAAAAGGGTATATCAGTCAGACTAATGTGCCCGACCGCGTTGCCAGGCGCCCCAGACTTCATCGATCTCGGATTGCGCTTCGCGACGCTCGCGCAATCTTGCTGTGCGGTACTTTTTCTCACGGGCGATCGCTTCATCGTCGCGCAGTTTGTCCCATTTACGTTTTGGCATCTGCATTCACCTCCTTTCCGCGCTCCAACGCTAGTTCTCCTGCATCAAAAAGCTGTTTGCCCAGCCTGATTTCTTGGCGATGCGCATGGTCGCGCAGTTTCCGACGCCTGCTATCGCCCCTCCATGAGTGTGTTTTCCGACACTTGATTTTTCGGTATTTGCCCCATAATCGCCCCTGATCAATGCGTTCTCTGAGGTAGCTCAATTCCTGCTCGATCTCGACATCGGGAATGAAACGATGTGTTAAATAGAGCTTGCTGCGCCGCGTAGCAAACATCCAATCGTGGGTGATGACGTAACGTTTGCCCTTCCAATAGCTCCAAATCCATGAAAAATAGCACTTGAGCTCCGCGGGCAATTTCTCATACTCACGCGGCGACAGCTTGCGGGGCGTGTGGCGCCACTGCTCCCATCGGCGGATGCGGTAATCCCAGCGTTTGAAGTCCTTGCGCTTGCAGTCTTCGACTTTTTGCACGACGGCAAGCAATGCCAGCAAACGGTCGGAATCGCTGCGGCGAGCGGCATCGGGCCGCAATACCAGGCATCGCCGGTAGCCCCACAGCACAGGTGCATCCAGCGGAACCCGTAGCTTATTTCGCCCCTTGCTCCGCCTCAAATCATCTATGCGCTGCACCATGCGGCGCAAGCGCTTTGCGGCGTGCTTTTTGCGCGCACGCCACATCAATCGATTGCCCATAAGGTCAATGATTTCAGTTCAATACAATTGAAAATGTCGGTTTGCACAGGCGAGTGATCCAGTCTGCAGGATCAGGCGCCCATGGCGATTTGAAAGGGATGTACTAGCGTAACATGATGCGGCAAATATCGCATGCGTTCGGCAGGATTCCAGCCCATTGAGTCGGCGATAGTCACCGCTGGGAATGCGATTTTGACCGAAGTGGATGCATGCAAGTCCGAGATTGGTTTTCGAAAGCGGAAATGCGCCCACAGATCCTGCCTAGGGAGGAAATTGCTGGTCGGGAATAGCTTGCTTTTGAGGGGCAATGGCGGCTCAAAAATGCCATTTATGCATGGTCACGGCAGGCACAAAATTCACAACTCAACGTGCAAAAAAAAAGGGCCAAATTCTCGAAGAAAAACGACATTTCTGGAAGATTATGGTGAACTTTGCAGTCAAAATCGCTGGGACTCTTCCTTTGGTGCAGAACGAAATGATAAATGCCGCAAATCCTTTGCGAATCGCCCTTTTTGCCTCCGGAAACGGAAGCAATGCGGAGCGTGTGGCTCGTCATTTCCAAGGGTCGTCCATCGGCCATGTGGCCTTGATTTTGAGCAACAATCCTAAAGCCGGTGTTTTGGCGCGTGCCACGCGGCTGGATGTGCCGAGCATTGTGGTGTCCAAATCGGTATACGATGACGGTGAGGCACTTTGCGCACTGTTGGCGAGCCAAAAGATCGATTTTGTAGTGCTGGCCGGCTGGCTCAAGCATATTCCTGACGCAGTGATTGCGGCTTACAAAGGGCGCATCATCAATATCCATCCATCGCTGCTGCCTGTGCATGGTGGCCAAGGCATGTATGGCATGCGGGTGCACGAGGCCGTGATCGCCGCAGGCGAGGCCAAGTCGGGCATCACCATCCACCACGTCGACGAGGTCTATGACCGTGGCGAGGTGATCCATCAAGTAGAATTGGCGGTGCAGCCTGGCTGGACCGCTTCACAATTGGCAGAAGAAATCCACGCGCTGGAACATGCGCATTTCCCTATCGTGATCGAAAACTTGCTCCACACGCTGCAACCGCAGCTACAAGCCGACCTTGGCATGAAACGCATCGAGACGGCACTCATTTCCGTCTATCACAAAGACGGCCTGGACCGCATCGCGCTCGAATTGCAAGCGCTGGGCGTCAAAATCATCTCGACAGGTGGCACGAGTGATTTCTTGAAAGGACTCGGTATCGAGGTCATGGACGTCGCCGACCTCACGGCCTATCCGTCCATTTTGGGCGGCCGGGTGAAGACCTTGCACCCCAAAGTATTTGGCGGCATTCTCGCCCGTCGGGCCGATGCGGGCGACGTGGCTACCATGGCAGACTACGGCATCCCATCGATCGACCTCGTGATTGTCGACCTCTACCCCTTTGAGGACACAGTCGCCTCTGGCGCTGCCGAGGAAGCCATCATCGAGAAAATCGACATCGGCGGTATCTCCCTCATTCGCGCAGCTGCCAAAAACTATAAAGACGTGCTCTGCCTGCCCTCACGTGCGCATTACGATCAGTTCTTTGAACTGCTCTCGGCACAATCTGGCGCATTTACCCTGCAACAACGACGCATGTTTGCTGCGGAATCCTTTGACGTTTCGAGCCACTATGACAGCCAAATCTATGGCTACATGGCAGGCGAGGAACGCAGCTACAAGGCCTCCATCCAACAGCATCAGACCTTGCGCTATGGTGAGAATCCTCACCAAAAGGCGATTTTCTATGGCGACTTGGATGCACAATTTGAAAAATTGCATGGCAAGGCACTGAGCTACAACAATTTGCTCGATGTCGATGCTGCACTGAACTTGATGGCCGACTTCAGGTCTGAGACGCCCTGCTTTGCGATCATCAAGCATACCAATCCCTGCGGCGTCGCCACGGGCGCGACCCTCAAGGAGGCTTGGGACCGCGCATTGGAATGTGACCCGGTATCAGCATTTGGTGGCATCATCATCTGCAATGGCATCGTGGATGCCGATGTCGCTGAAGCGATTCAAGAAATCTTTTTCGAGGTGCTGATCGCAGAAGGTTTCACCGAGGCTGCATTGGCGGTTTTGCAACAAAAGAAGAATCGCATCTTGCTGCGTTGCAAGTCGCATGAGCTGCCGACCGCAACCGTGCGCACTGCTGTGAACGGCCTCTTGTATCAGGAAAAAGACAACCTTTTGCCTGATACGAGCGTATATACGGCAAAATCCAAGCGTCAAGCGACTGAAAATCAGCTAGCTGACATTGTATTTGGGGAAAAAATTGGAAAACATCTCAAGTCAAACGCCATCGCCATCGTGAAGCAACAGCAGCTGATCGGGAGTGGTGTGGGCCAAACGTCGCGCGTGGATGCACTCAAGCAGAGCATCGCTAAGGCTAAGGAAAAGGGATTTGATCTCTCGGGATCGGTGCTCTACTCCGATGCTTTTTTTCCATTTGCAGATAGCGCGGAGTTGGCACTACAAGCTGGAATCGAGGTACTTGCGGAGCCTGGAGGTTCAGTCAAGGATCAAGAAACCATCGACTTTTGTGAGCAGCACGGCATGTGCTTGGTCTTCACGCAATACCGACACTTTAAGCATTAAAATATTTTAGGAAGCGGGATCTATTATGGGCTTGTTTAACTTTTTTACATCAGAAATCGCTATTGACCTTGGCACGGCCAATACGCTCATCATGCACAATGATGAGATCGTGGTCGATGAGCCGTCGATCGTTGCGCTAGACCGCATCACGGGCAAGGTGCTCGCGATCGGCAAAGAGGCGCAACAAATGCATGAAAAGACGCACGAAAACATCAAGACCGTGCGTCCTCTGCGTGATGGTGTGATCGCTGACTTTACAGTCGCCGAGCACATGATCCGTGGCATGATCAAAATGATCCACCCAGGCCGCCGCCTTATGCCGAGCAACCACAAGATGGTGATCTGCATCCCTAGCGGCATCACCGAGGTCGAGAAACGCGCTGTGCGTGACTCAGCAGAACATGCAGGCGCCAAGGAGGTCTACCTGATCCCCGAGCCGATGGCAGCTGCGATCGGCATCGGCATCAACGTGCAAGAGCCTGTAGGCCACATGATTGTGGACATAGGCGGTGGCACGACAGAAATTGCGGTGATTGCGCTCTCGGGTATTGTGAGCGACCAAAGCATCCGTATCGCCGGTGATGAATTCAACGGCGACATTCTCGACTACATGCGCCGTCAGCACAACCTGCTCATCGGTGAGCGCTCAGCAGAGCGCATCAAAATCGAAGTCGGTGCAGCATTGCCTGAACTCGAAAATCCACCCGCAGACATCGAGATTCGCGGCAAAGACTTGATGACGGGTATCCCCAAGACGATCTCGATCAGCTACCGCGAGATCGCCCACGCCCTCAACAAATCGATTGCCAAAATCGAGGAGGCCATCCTGAAGGCATTGGAATTCACACCTCCAGAACTATCTGCCGATATCTATGACCGCGGCATTCACATCACAGGTGGTGGTGCCTTGCTGCGCGGGCTAGACATTCGCTTGAGCGAAAAGACCAAACTGCCGATCCACATTGCCGATGATCCACTGCGTGCTGTGGTCAAAGGCTCTGGCATCGCCCTCAAGAATACCGGCACCTTTAAGTTTTTGATGAAGTAAGCACGGCAAAGGCTGCCCAACCGATTGCTGGAGGAACTCGCTTCCTAAAATATACCCTCCGGTTTTGTTTGTGCAGCCTTACCCTGCCCTTGTATTCTTGTTGTAGCCTAGGAAATCTTCGCAATCTATGTGGCGTATTCTCCGGATTCTGGGCCGGTTTGGAAATTTTCTCCTGTTCCTTTTCTTGGAATTGATCGCCTTGGTGGTGATCATCACCGTGAACAAGCCTCAGCGCGAAATCTCGCAAGACCTGCTGCTTGAGGTCTCAGGCTCCCTAGCCGAGACCCAGCAGACTGTGTTTGGGTATTTCAACCTCCGCTCTGAAAACGAGAAGCTTTTCCTTGCCCTTGCAGAGGCCCAAAGCCGCAACCTGATTTTGCAAGATTCTCTGAACGAGGTCTTTAACCGCATTCCCTCCAGCATCGCCTATCTCGTACCGTCTGACTCGATCATCGGTGACAGCTGCGCCATGCAGGATTTGCAGCGCCATGAACTCCTCGACATGCCCGTCTCTGGCTTTCATTTCATACCTGCTGTAGCTGTAAACAACTCGGTGGACCTGAACTACAACTACATCACCCTGAACAAAGGCCGCAATCATGGTGTGACCCTTGACATGGGCATCATTTCCCCAAATGGCATCGCTGGGCAGGTGGTGGAGGTGAGTGCTCACTACTCGCTGGCACTCAGTGTGCTCAATAAAAAATTCAGAACAGGCGCAAAGCTGTACCGCAACTCCAATGTGGGCACGCTGCGGTGGGAAGGCGAGGATGCAAATTTCGCTTGGCTGGACTACATTCCCCAGACCAGCCGCATCCAACAAGGCGATACAGTGATGACATCGGGCTATAGCACGGTTTTTCCTGGCAACTATATGATCGGTACGGTGAGCGAATACAACACAGATTCGCAAGACGGCTTCTTTCAGATCAAGGTAAAACTGGCGACCAATTTCAGAGGTTTGAACAACGTGTATTTGGTGCAGCACAGCAACCTTGCAGAAATCGATTCCCTGGAACAAAATAAGCGCTTAGAATGACATTGCTCCTCAGACATACGGCAATCATTCTGATCTACATGGTAGTTCAGTTGCTGGTATTCAACCACCTCACGCTTTGGGAAGTGGCCGCGGCGCACGTTTTTCTGGTCTCCCTGTTGATTTTACCTGTGAATACGCCATTTCCTTTGTTGCTGTTGGTGGGATTTGCGACAGGGATGATGGTCGATGTATTTTCGGTTGGGGCCTTCAAGGGCATCTCGGCCTTTTCCTGTGTCTTGATGCTGAGCTTGCGCAACCCCTGGGTGAGCGTGATTACAAGCAAAGTCACCTTCAGAGGCAGTGAGGAGACTTTGATCCGTACGCAGCCAGTCATTTGGCTCATACAATACATGGTGCCGCTGCTCCTCGTTTATGAAATCTCCTATCACCTGTTGGAGGCATTTAGTTTCCAGCATCTGGGGCTGACGATGATCAAGGGTTTTGCAAGTTTTGGCTTTGGTTTCTTGCTTTGCTTTATCTTTGTTTATTGGATCCATCAAGACAATAAACGGTGAACAGAAATCTCAATCGCGGAAATATCATGCTGGCCTGTTTTGGAGGCGTGATGTTGCTGTACATCGTGCGGTTGCTGTATCTCCAAGTGTTGAGCGAGAAGTATGCGCTCAAGGCGCAAGCAGTTGATATGGAACGGGTAGAACTCTACCCTTCGCGCGGCATCATCTATGACCGCAACGACAAACTCTATGTAAAAAACAGTCCCATCTTTGATGTGATGTTTTTGCCGAACCAAATCACAATTCCCGATACGAGCATCCTTGAAAAATACCTCGGCTTGACCAAGGCCAAGATCAAGAGTGAAATCGCGGGCTACTCAGGCTTGAAGCGCTACCAATGGCAGCCTTTGATGACCAAATTGAGTTCGGAGCAATTTGGCGCATTCAGCGAGCACATGTGGAAGTTTGATGGGATCAAGGTCGTGAGCCGCCCGATCAGGGAATACAATTACCATGCAGGCGCCCACTTTTTGGGCTATCTGTCCAAGGCAGACTCGGGCGACATCAAGAAGCAGGCCAAGGAAGACGATGTGGAGGACTATCCTTACAACGGCGAAGACTTAATCGGCAAGGTGGGCATCGAGGCACACTATGAAAAACTGCTGCGCGGCAAAAAGGGCACCAAGATCATCCTGCGCGACAACTTCAACCGCCCGATGGGCTCCTACAACGACGGCGAGCTCGACGAATTGCCAGTATCGGGCCGCGACATCAAGTTAGGGGTGGATGCCGAATTGCAAATGCTGGGTGAGAAGCTGATGCAAGGCAAGCGGGGCAGCATCGTGGCGATCGACCCCACTACGGGCGAGATCCTCGCATTTGTGTCCGCGCCCAGCTACGATCCTTCAGAACTTACCGGCAGCACCTTCGGCACCAATTACCTCCGCCTGAACGCCGACCCCGAGCTGCCATTGATCAACCGACCGCTGACGGCACAGTATCCGCCGGGGTCGATCTTCAAGATCATGCAAGCACTCGCCGCGATGAACGAGGGCGTAATCGATGAGAACACACATTTTGGCTGCGGCGGAGCTTGGTTTAGAAACAAGGGCAAACCTGCCTGCCACGGTGCCCATGGCGGCGTAAATTTGGCCTATGGCATCAAACAGAGCTGCAATTCCTATTTTGCCGAAGTGTATTATACCTATCTCAACGACAAGCGCTTCCGAGATATTCATGAAGCCTATCAGAGTTGGTATGAGCACATGGTCACCTACGGCATCGGCCGGCGGCTGGGGGTGGATCTCCCCGACGAAAAAACGGGCAACCTGCCAACTAAAGAGTATTATGACAAGCAATACGGGGCCAAATCCTGGGGCGCACTCACGATCTACTCCAACTCGATCGGCCAAGGCGAGATCCTGATGACCCCGCTCCAAATGGCCAATTGCGCTTCCCTTATCGCCAACCGTGGTTGGTACTATCCACCGCATTTTTTGGTGGCAGACAAGCAGGGCGCAGGCCCTTGGGAACCGGTAAAGTATAACAAGATCAGCCCCAAAGGCAATCCGTCACAGTATGCAATGGTCGTCGAGGCGATGGAGCAGGTGGTGCTATCGGGCACGGGTACCCGTGCAAAAATCGACAGCATCGCCGTTTGCGGCAAGACGGGTACGGTGGAAAATAAGGCTGGCGAAGACCACTCGGTGTTCATGGCTTTTGCGCCCAAAGAAAATCCCAAGATCGCGATTGCAGCGATTGTGGAGAATGCAGGATTTGGCGGCACCTGGTCGGCACCAATCTGCAGCCTCATGATGGAGCAATACCTCAAAGGCAAAATCAAAGATCCTGTGCGGATGAAGGCCATCGTCGACGCCCGCTTCGACCCAATGAAAAAGGTCGTAAAATCGGCTGTTGAAGAGGAGGGCGCGCAAGCGTTGAATAATGGCGAGTGACCTCTTTGGCAAAGGAAATACCTCACGCCCTGCACCGCAGGAACGGGAAAGCCTGCGTGCGCGCTGGGCTGCAGCGAGCAACGAGTCCATGGTACGCGAATCCAAAATCGATTGGATTACGCTAGTACTGCTGCTCACGATCATGATCATGGGCTGGCTCAACCTCTACTCGATTTCGCGCACCGACGATCCTGCGATCTTCAGTTTCAGCACCTACCACGGTAAAGAGGCTTTTTTCTTGCTCGGTGCCATTGCATTTGGCACATTTATCCTGTTCATGGATACCAAGGCGCTGGAAATCACGTCCTACGTAGCCTATGGGCTCGCGATCGTGGGCTTGCTAGCAGTCTTTTTGTTTGCAAAGGTGACTGGCGGCGCGACTAGCTGGATCGAGATCGGCGGCATCAAAATACAACCGACAGAGTTTGCCAAAGTGGCCACGCTGATGGCGCT
>JANPHP010000353.1:0-30846 GCA_031424495.1 Bacteroidota bacterium
GAATAGTCCACAAAAGCAAGCCGAATGCTGTCCATGTCTTTGTTGAGATAATACTCGCGATCGGGAAGGCTCAGCCCACCTTGGTAGAGGTAAATCGCATGCTTTGCACTGTTGCGGTCGTCTTGGGTCACAAAAAATGACAATAGCGAGCCGGTGCCAAGTTCGTGCAGACTCGCAAGCTCGCGCGCCATGCCATCGAGGTTTTGGATGGCGTCGATCTTGGCGAGCTCGGGCTTGAGTGCAGAGATGCCCTGCCCATTGAGGGCCACGCTGTCCATGCCTGCAAGGTAAAAATCACCGATTTTTTGCTTGTTGCTGCCTTGCGGAGCCTTGGCGTCAGCCGACTTTTTGCAAATATCGAGCACTTGGGCAGCGATCGTGTCGGCAATCATGCGCCACAGACCTGCAGAGCGCTCAGAGGGCTTGATCGGATTTTCCTTGAACCATTTGCCATTGGCGTAGAGGAAAAAATCGTCGCCGGGCTTGACCGTGCTGTCGATGTGCGAGACGAGTGCGTCGATCGACTCGGTTGCAGGCGGAGCCACGACAGTGGTTTCCTTGGAAGTGCAGGCGGCGATAGCCAAAGTCGCCAGGATGCCGATCAAAAAGGGGAGGTACTTGCGCATTTCAATCATTAAATTCAATTCGCAGCAAGTTAGCAATTTTGCCCCAAACCGCAATCAGAAGCGATATAGGCAATGGAGGAAGGTCAGGATTGCTGTCGCAGTGGCGAATTTGAATTCCGCTTATTCCTGCTTTGCATCGACATTTAGCAGTACCATCTTTCGGTCATAGGGCCCTTGACCGGAGGTCTGCAAGCCCATCATGAAAATGGTTTCATTGGCTGCCGGCTCTATCCATGAAATGCGATACAATGAATCGATCTCAAAGTCTCGGTTCCATTGGTCGGTTCCTCTTGCTGAGAGCCTCGTAAGGCGCGCTCCCGGCGTTCGGGTATTACCCACGGCCCAGAAACCACCCGGCAGAGCGATTTTGGGTGCAGCAGACATCGTGCGGGAAATGGTCCTTTGCCATACGATATTTCCATTTTCGCCGACCAACATCATCGTAGTGCTTCCATGATTGCCTTGAAAATTGAAGAAAGAAAGCAAATAGAATCCATTGGGGGTAGCTATCAAGTTGGGATTCATTCCTCCAGAAATTTCCTGGTCCCAGATCGTCTTGAGTCGGCAGTCCATCTTGATGAGCCTTATCATGCCATTGGAAATATCAGAAGTGGCAAACAAAAGATTCCCGTCTGCCGTCGAAACGATGCATGAGCGATCCATGATCCCATCGTGGTTCCGGATTTCCCTTTCCATCAAGACACTGCCATCGACATTGAGTTTGTGTATCAAAGTATAATAATCGAGTTTGTCTTCTTGCAAGACAAATACTCCACCAGTACTGATGATCTTGCCATCGGCACATTTGAGTGCCGCGTGATGCTCGTATGATCCTGGCACGTCGATGCGTTTTTCATTGCCTATGTTGCCTTTTTCATCAATTGTGAAAAATCGCAGTACCCGAAGTCCATAATCATTTCCCAGGCAAGCAAAAAGGCTGTCGTTGATCGGGGTGATCGAGCCAAATTCCATGTTTTTGTCCAGCTCATACGTCCGCATCCAGCGCTCTTCTAGGTGTTCGTCGACATTCAAAATGAACCCCCTACTCAGGTCGAAGACCATACTGTCGCGTTTGTTTTTGCCAATTTCATCCAGCAAAGTGCCTATGATCAGGAACCCTCCATCTCTCAAAGGCGTGGCGTCCTTGCCATTGGTCCATTGCGCAAATTCATACGAATGTTGATGATTCGTCCCTTTCAATGCGCTTAGGGTGGGGATGTTTTTGTCAGGTTGGGCGTGAGAACAAGCGCTCAACATAGCCATGACCAAGAGAAAATAGGGAATTCTTCTCACCATCGTCGTTGCTGGTTGGTGTTTCAATCATTCGTCTTGAGAATTCTCCTCCTTCTCGGCCCGCCGTTTGCGCCAAGCGGTGCGTTGCTTCGGATGCATGAAGGTCCAAGCCACGATGCGGCTCGACTTCTGCCCCTGCTGCATGTCGATGGTTTTGACTTCAAACGGATGCACGAGTTCCAAGGCTTTATAGATCGCGGGCAAATGTTCGGCGCTGGAAACGATGCTCGTGAACCATATACATTGACGGCCAAAGTCCTTGCTCTGGTGGATCATGCGTTTGATGAAGCCGACCTCGCCGCCCTCCACAAATAGTTCGGCGCTATGACCGCCAAAATTACGGGCTTGCGCTTCTGACTTTGGTAGCCCGAGACTACGCAGTTTGCGCGCAGTCTGGTTGTCGGCTTGCGCCTTGGATGCATGAAACGGCGGATTGCAAATCACAATGTCAAAGCGCTCGGCCTCCGCCCATATCCCATGAAAAATGCTCGTCGCCGTCGCCTGCCGTCTGATGTCGACATGCCCTTGCAACTGCGGATTGTAGGCCACAATATGCTGAGCGGTCGTCACCGACACGGGGTCGATGTCGGTCCCCACAAAGTCCCAACCATAAGCTGCATGCCCGACGATGGGATAAATGCAGTTTGCGCCCACGCCGATGTCGAGCACGCGCGCCTGCTTGCCCGTGGGCACGACGCCTTTGCTGGATTCGGAGAGCAAATCAGCTGCATAGTGGATGTAATCTGCGCGACCGGGAACTGGAGGGCACAAATAGCCTGGCGGAATGTCCCAAAACTGAACGCCATAGTAGCATGCTAGCAATGCGCGATTCAAGGCCTTGACCGCATCTGCATCTGCAAAATCGATGGTCGCATCGCCTAGCGGGCTCTTTTTGAGGAAAGCCTCCAACTCAGGGCTTGCCTTCAGCAACGCAGGGAAGTCGTAGCGTTCGCGGTGGATATTTCTCGGGTGGAGGCGGGCTTTCTCGGCGGCGTCCTTTTTCTTGGGAGCATTCATGGAGCGCAAAATTGCGGAATTTTGATGGGGATAGGAAATCGAGGGAATGGGGAGTTGGTTTTGAAGGGGGCACTGCTTACAATTACCGATGAATGGTCCGCGAGCAACAGTATCGGCTTTCTACAGCCATCGGCTTGCAGACAATCTCGCATTTCTGTTCAGGCAAACGCAGGACCTTCAAGATTTCAAATCAAAATTGGCTATATTTGATTGCTCAGCGCAATTGCCTGAGCATAAATCTTCAACGCATGAGAAATACATTACTCCTTATCGCCTTTGCCTTGATGTTTAACTGGGCCGCAGCACAATCGCAGCGCTTGGTCTTCATCGAGGAGTTTACACAGGCCTCTTGCCCGCCCTGCGCCTCACAAAATCCCGCATTCAACGCACTTTTGGGCAACAATACCACCAAGGCAGTTTCCTTGAAATACCAAGTGAGTTGGCCGGGAAGTGATGTGATGAATGCACAAAATCCAGCGCAGGTGGCCAATCGTGTCGCTTATTACGCCGTCACCGGCGTGCCCAATGCCGTGGTCGATGGCAATGCCTCGCAAGGCTCGCCCTCGGGCGTGACGCAGTCGATCATCGACAACCAATATGCGATTCCTTCGCCCTTCACGATCGAGCTCACCCACTGGTTCAATGCCGCCGACGACTCGATCTACATCAACTGTGTGGTGACCGCCACGCAAGCCACCACGATGGCAATGCCTAAGCTCCGCATCGCTTTGATGGAGAAAATCATCGATTTCACGGGCCAAACACCGGCAGGCACCAACGGCGAAATGGTATTTGAAAGCGTGATGCGCAAGATGTACCCCAATGCCCAGGGCAGCGAGATCGCAGGTACTTGGGGGCTGGGCGAAAGCAAGACTTTCAGCATCAAGGCAATCATTCCCTCCTATATCTATGACAAGGCCGAGCTTGCAGTTGTTGCTTGGGTGCAAGACGATGCCGACAAAAACGTAAAACAAGCGGGATTCAGCGAATTTGCTGGTACACCATCGACCCTTGCTCCTGTTTCTGATTTTTCTGCGGATGTGATGGCGCCTTGCGATGGAGTGGTCCACTTCAGGGACGAATCAGCTTTGTTCCCGACCTCATGGCTGTGGGATTTTGGCGATGGCAGTACCGCTACTGCACAAAATCCATCGCATAACTACCTCGCAAATGGTAACTATACGGTGACAATGAGCGCCACCAATGCAAATGGCAGCGATCAAGCCGTGAAGACTTCCTATATCCAAGTGTCGCTCACGGGCAATGCACCGACTGGCGTCAATGGCAACGTCTGCGCATCGGGCGTCGCCAATTTGTCTGCTGTTTCCAACACTGGCGGAGACATCACGTGGTACGACGGCAGCGGTGTGGTCGTCGGCAATGGCCCGACCTATTCGCCTACCGTCACAGGTACCACGAGCTTCTTTGCCTCCGAAGCCATCGCCAACCCTGTGCTCACCACAGGCGCAGCCGACACCTCCATTGCTGCGGGCATCTTCTTCACCGCCAACAATACACATGGTCTGTATTTTGACGTCGCGCTGCCCTGCGTCTTGCAATCGGTAGAAGTTTATGCGGGCGCCGCTGGCAACAGAACCATCGATGTGCTGGATTCTTACGGCGTTATTTTGCATTCGCTCACCGCAAATATGCCTGCTGGCTTGAGTACCGTGAATCTTAATTTTGATTTTGCGGTCGGCCAGGGATATTTGATCAAGATCTCTAGCGCCACCGTCAACCTGTTTCGCAACGCGGGTGGTGCGACCTATCCCTATGTCAACAATGCGATCACAATCACGGGCAATACGGCAGCCGGCAACCCTGCCTACTATTATTTCTTCTACAACTGGAAGGTGCAGCAAAATCCCTGCATGAGCCCGACGGCGACCGTGATGGCCGTCGATACCTGTGCGGTCGGTGCCTTGGATCCCTCCACCCTCGCACAATCGATGCAGGTCTCTCCCAACCCCAGTCAAGGTGTATACCAACTTGTATTTGAAGCCGCGCGCAAAGACCTCTACACGATCAGCGTGACCAATGCGCTGGGTCAGGTCGTTTACCATGACCAGCTTTCAGGTTTCAAGGGAAGTTATGCTGCGCCGGTCGACCTGAGCGGCTTGGGTGCAGGTGTCTATTTCCTCGCCATCTCCGACTCGCGCAATCGGGTCGTGAAGCAATTGGTGAAGAATTGACCTGAGAAGATTGTTTCAAACGTGCAAATGCCCTGATCGTCGGATCAGGGCATTTGCTTTTTGGGGGGGATGAATCGAAAATATGTAGTCCGAGATTTACCGTTCGGCAGTGTTGGATTGGGTATGATTCCTCCATCAAAAAAAATGAGCTAGCCAAGCTGATTGTGCATTTTACAACTCACCGCACGACCCTAAACCCCTGATTGCTAAACGATGCATAAACCCGCACATCGCCGATATCGGTATTGTTGAAATAGCTGCAGGATGCGAAGCTGCACCACCACGAGCCACCGCGGGCGCAGGCGATGTCGGGCTTGTCTTGGAGGAATGCGGGGACGCCCGTGCAAAACTCAAATACATTGCCATACACATCGTAGAGGCCGTTGGGATTGGGGGCAAATGAGCCGACAGGTGCGGTGTGCATCCATGGATCGGCGGTGTCGGGCAGCAGGTGGTCTTTGCCATGCCAGATATTGGCGTTGGCGTCCATTTTGCCGGGTTTGTTCCCCCAAAAGTAGCGACTGCGTGCACCCGCTCGCGTGGCGATCTCCCACTCATCGAGCGTGGGTAGGCGCACGCCTGCCCACTTGCAATAGGCCTGCACATCTAGGTAGCTGATGCAGGTGACGGGATGCGTCATTTTGTCTTTGATGCCGCCCTGCGAGACGCCGTTGGGAAAACGCCACCAAGCTGTGCTGTCTTGGTGCCACCTGAATTCGGCCAAACCTGGGTAAAACACCATGGCATCGTGCCGTTTTTCGGCGATCGTAATATGTCCCGTCGCTTTTGCAAAGTCTTCAAATTGCTGATTGGTGATCTCGTAGATTGAGATTTCATAAGCCTGTACATTCACCTTGCGTTTGGGATTCATGAGGTGATTTTGCTCGCCCAAGGTGTATTCGCCTCCTTGAATCGTCGCATAACCGTCTTGTACAGCGGTAGCGCGACATGAAGCCAAAGCGATCAGCATTAACATCCCCAACATCCAACTAGCTGACCTCCAATACATTCCAATATTCGTCAGTTCTTGAAGATCCTGTAAAAAGAGCCGTAGCCCATCAAGAAACCGACATTGGGCTCTGGAAAGGAGGCACCGCTGTATTTCAATGCTTTGGAATACTCGCTAGCATCCCAAGTCTGCCATCCGTCGCTCGTGCTGAAAAGTCTGCCCACGTAATCTCCTCCAGGGCGCTTGCCATTGTCATCCCAACGATCTTCAAAACCCAATCCCTCTTGCAGATTTACAAAATGCGCCTGACCGATCGAATAAAAAGGAAATTCGAATTCGGTCCAAGTCGCGCCGCCGTCAGTCGTTTTCAAATTGCGGTAACCAAATCCCAAGAACCCATTGTTGGCGTCGACGAATTGTAGCCCCATTACCTCATCATAAGGATTGAGTTGCAGGGGCAGCGACTGCCAAGTCACACCAAGGTCAGTGCTCTTGAGCAAAGTTGCATTTTCACCAGGTAGGTAATAAACGCCTCCGGCAAAGGCTATCTGCCCCGTTTGATACTGACGCACATTGGCTCCTGTGGGGCTCCAAGTCTCACCAGCGTCGGTGGTGCGCATGAGGGCGTAGTCGGCGAGATTGGTCGAGGGATTGATGGTCATCACCTTGCCGATGCCATTGTTGGGGTCGCTAAAATGCATATTCATCAGGTAACCCAAGCCGTCGTGAGGTCGCTTGATCCAATGTTTGCCTCCATCATTGGTGCGAAAGAAGTCTCCGTCTTCGCCTGCCAAAAATGCAACCGATTCGTCCAAGACAAATAGGCTACCTAAGTAGAATGGGGTATCGGGAAATTGCGGTTGCCAAGTGTTGCCAGCATCTTCCGTATGCAGTACAGTGAACTTTCCCCCAAGTCTGCCTGTAGCAAAGCCGTGCAAACGATCCGAGAATTGCATCGTCGTGGGGTTAAAATCATACAAGAAAGCTACCTTTTCAATGTTCCAACCCTTTACCTCGGGTAGGTCATCGACGGCAAATTCAGATGAGTTGCGGCAGCCTGTCAGCGACAGGAACACAATTAGGAGTGTCAAGAATAGTTTTTGTTTCATGCACCAAATTAAGAAGGAATCCGCACACGAACAAACAGCCAAAATTCTCAAAAATAGGTTCCGATGACTCAATTCCAAAGCCAATCCCCAAGCTTCAAAAGGCCTCCAATGCGGAATGCAAGCATGCGGGCTTGGCTCAACGAACCATCTCCGAAAATTGCCTTGCAAACTCCAAGATTTGCGCAGCATTTTCCTCGGTAAGCGCGGCGGTGCCGGTTACATCCAACAGCATGCTTTTGAACGGATCACTTTTGAGCCATTTCCAATACATTGACTTCTCCATAAGCAAGGTCAATGTCGTCAAGATCAGGTCATCTTTGACAGTCTGAGCTTGATAAATGCTCACCAAGGGCAAAATCGCCTCCCTAATCTTGAATTCGGAAATGATGCGGAGCAGGGGAATTGAAGCTGCATGATCTTGCTCAAGGCATTCCAAGACAATATTTTTCAAGGCGCTTGTATCCTTGCGCAAGGCCGACATTTGCCGCTCGCTAGGTTCAAATCCCTCAGCGTCTTGGGGTAATTTGCGGGAAATGCCTAGTATTTGCCCAGCGCGGGTTTGTTGATTGCCCTCGACCTCAGCCCATGATTCTGGATGCATAATTTGATAGGCGAGCAGCTCACGCACGCTCAACTTTGCAAATTCAGCATCTTTCAATTCACCTCGGATCGGAATGCCATCGTCGCCCACAAAATCCTTGAGCTCAAGAATTGAACGGTTCAAGTTTTCATTACCGAGCAGAGCCCGTTCCAAAGCCAAGGCATCCTCCCAATAAGTTTGCAATTGCCTGCGCGCGGCTTGAGACTTCATGGGAGGCAGTAGCGTGTCGACTGCCAGTGAGTCCAGCGCCTGTTGGACCGTATCAGCTTTCGTAGAATCCTGCAAGACTACCACTGGTTTTGCTTCTGATACCGATTGTTTGCAGGCACTCCAAGTAAGCGTAAACATCAAGCACAGCCCTAACAAACTATGCTTCAAACGCTCCAGATGCCAAGGGAACTCACTTTGTCGCATATTTCTTTGCGTAGAAAATCACCTTGTCAGCATTTTCAGGTGTCAACGACAGCCAATTTCCAAAAACATCGTTGGCGGCCTTTGCGGTCTCCGAGTTCGTCCACGTTTCAAATTGGCCATTGTCCATCATCTCTATGAAGGTGCTCAAGATCAAATCATTTTGAGGGCTTTGCGATTTGTAGGCTTCAATAAGCGGCACGATCGCTGAGGTCAAATCCTGCTCAGCCACCATGCGCAGCATTTGCTCCGAGGCACCGTGGTTTTTGTTGACGCAATCGAGCACCAAGATCTCGATCGAGTCTGCTTTGAGCTTCAAAGCAGCTGCTTGACGCTCGCTTGCATAGTCACCCCTGAAAGGCAAGTAGGGCGAAATCGCCTTGACTTTACCTGCCTCAAAAGCACTTTCTGCACATATTTGGTCCCAAGATTCAGGATGAAACACGACGTAATAAAGCAATCCCTTGGCGGTGAGTTGCGCAAAATCTTGTTTGGCGAGTTTGCCATAAACAGGCATTCCATCCTCATCTTCGCTGTCTTTGAGCGCCGCAACGAGCTTGGTGAGACGTGCATTGCCCAAGTATTCCTGCTCTGCCTTTTTGATTGCCTCCTCCGCCTTGGCAAGCGCCTTCAGCTCTCCTTCCGGCTTAGGATCAGGACTCTTGGGAGCTTCGTCATCCGGACTGTCCCCTTCAGTGACTAGGGTATCGGCAGCCACGCTGTCGACGGTCGTATTGTCTGAAGACTGCTCGGCAGCCTTGGGAGCGCAGCCCAAAATCAGCAAAAAAGAAAGAAAGGCACAAAGTTGAAGTGGTTTCATGCCCCGAATTTATACAAAATTGGAATTGAAACAGCGCTGCAGATCAAAACAGCGCAGCTGTGCAATTGGGAATTGAGAATTGAGCAGCATCACTCAATTCTCAACTCTCAATCTAAGCACTCCTTCGCTCCTCTAGTGTGCAATCACTACGCGCTGCGTAGCGCGCAGCCCGCTTTGCGTGAGGGAAAGCAGGTACATGCCTGCTGGCAGTGTATGGACGTCGATCGTGGCCGCAAGTCCTTGCGTGCGTTGTGCATACACGACCTTGCCTGCGAGGTCCATCAGCTGCAATTCACCAGTTTTGACATCTTTCCACTGCACATTCAATTGGTCTTGCGCGGGATTTGGATATGCATTCCAAGTGATCCCAGCCTGTGCGGGCTGCGTGGTTGCCAACAAGACGGAGTCGGGAATGATGGTGCCGACGGTATCGCCATTCACAATCGATCCGACCAAATCAAAGTGTCCTGAATTCAAGAAGGAAGCCCATTCCGAATGCACAATGCCCATGCCTTCGCGTATTGTGGTGCGCATCTGATCATAACCGGATCGGGCACAAGTATCGCCGCCGATACCATAATAAAGCCAACCAGTCGCGCCATTGCTGCGTCCCAGGTGCAATTCTGTCTTGCCAGCGTTGCGTTGATAGGTCATCGTCGTCCACATACCATTCCAATCGGGATAGGTGCTGTCGGCTGCGGTCGTCATATTGTAGGTCGCCCAAGGTGAAGGCAGTTTCAGGCCGCCCAACATCTGCGGGGCACGCACCTGCTCATGGTGTGACTTGCGCAAAATGGAGTTTGGCCTATCCTCCAGCATGATCGTGCCGCTCATGGGCGTCACCGAGACCGAGGTAATCGAGCCAAATTCAATCAAGGTATGGCGTACCATTCCCGAATAGACAATGTGATTGCCGCCAATCACCCGCTGATTGGTATCGACTTTGAAACGCACCCGAAAGACGTCCCTCTGATCGAGCAGTTGGCCTTGATACAATTCGCTTTCAAAATAATAGTCTGCACCGGCCTGGTAATTGAAAAATCCATCAAAGCCAGGCAATACTTCGCCAAAATTGTCTTCTTGTATCCCTCTGAGCATGAAGTGGGCGCCACCCATCGATGCGGGCCACTCCAAAATGCCATGCGCTTTGGAAAGCACAAGCGAATCGAGCGTATTCGTAGTAAACACCTTGATGGAGTCGAGCGTGAGCCCCAAAACCATGCCATGGTACACGCGGGTGACACTGGCAGTAAGTCCACTGATGCTGTCAAGGGTAAAATTTGAACCTACTCCAGCGTGGGTTGGCAAAGCATAATTGCCGGGATTCTTGAAATTGAACGTGCCATCGGTAAAGGAACGGATGTCGCGACCGCAAAACATCGGCTGATTGCGCTGACTTGTATCCACTGGAAATACAAAGCGCCTTGCAACACTGAAAACCGAGTCAGCTGCGAGCACGGTCACCTCGTCGAAGTGAATGCTCTGATCGGGCAACGCTGTCGCGGTATCGCTGCGGTAATGATATGTGCGACCAGAAGTGAAGGCCTCCCAGTTTTGGGAAAATGCCGTCAAGCAAGCAAAACAAGCAAGTAAAGTGAGGGTAATTTTTATTCTCATGAAAGCAAATTGAGAAAAAAATGCTGAATGAGCAACATGTAGCTTGTCGCCAAGCAGACAAGTAGGCAATGTCGATCAGCAGCTGGTTTTGTAATGGCAATGCTTGTGTCTTTCTAAAAGAGTTTTTCTCAAAAGGCCGTCATGCTTGCCCACATCCGCTCAAATCCACGCAAATAGGCCTGCACAATCTCTGCATCCGCGGTGACCAGAAGGTTCTCTTCGTTGTAAAGCGCCGCCGACCGCGTCCAATTGTAACTGCCTGTGAGAACGGTGGCCCCGTCGATCAAGGCAAATTTGTGGTGCATGTGCGCCTCAGTTCGATCGACTTTGACGGCCATGCCCGCCAAGGCGAAGCGTTCGATGTCGGAACCGAGGTCGGCAATCTTTTCATTGTCGGTGATGATGCGCACCCGCACGCGGCTGCGGTGGCAAGCGACGATGGCGTCTGCGATGCGATCGTCGCTGATCGTAAAGACGCAAATGTCAAGTGTCTTTTTGGCGGAGGCGATTTGCCCAATGATAGCGTTCAGGCAGGCATCTCCAGGGCTGAAATGCACGGCGCTTTTTGCACCTGCAATTGGAGTAGCGGCTTGCGTCACTTGGGTTGCCCGCCTCGGCTTGCTACGCAGCCAACTGAAATTGAGGAGCCGACGCAACCATCCGAAGGATGAACCTCCTGTATTTTGCCTTCCAGAACTACTTTTCCGCTTGGTCATGGGGAAATGATCGATATCAATGATGAAGCGTTCTGCGATGGCCATCCAATCTGATTCACCGATTGAGCCCCCCACCCGAACTGCTGCGCGAATATAGCCTGAATCAGGGGAAGGGCAATAGCGACCTTGCGCAGGGGAAGAGCTTGGGTCGTCGATTGCCCCTGAAACCATGTACTGCCGATCGTCCCATCCATTCCGCTACTGACATTCTCCCCAAAAATCCCCAACTTGCGACCCTCTCATGGAATGGTATATCTATGCACTCGCTCCGTTGTTGGGTCTCGTGACCGGCATCATCAATACGTTGGCGGGCAGCGGCAGCTTGTTGACGCTGCCATTTTTTCTATTCACCGGCCTACCTGCGACCATCGCCAATGGCACCAATCGCGTCGGCATTTTGGGGCAGACGGTGATGAGCACCACGGGAATGCGGAAACAATTTCAAGAAAAAAACCCTTCTCCTTGGATCATCGTGGTGCCTGCGGTTTTGAGTGGCATCGCCGGTGCGTGGTTTGCCTCTACCCGCGATCCCGAAGTGCTCAAGGGAATCATGGGCGGATTCCTGATCCTCATGGTGATTCCTATCCTCACCAATACTGAAAAATGGCTGCGGGCCGAGAGCACGCATGAGGATTTCCAACGCAAGCCCTTGCTCATTTTTCTATTTACGCTGATCGGCTTCTATTGTGGCTTCATCCAAATGGGCGCTGGGATTTTTATGATCACCGCCTTGGTGCTCGTGGGCGGCCGCCCCTTGAAACACGCCAACATGCTCAAAAACCTGATCAATTTGGGCATCAACCTTCCGGCATTTGCGATTTTCGTTTGGCAAGGACAGGTGAGTTGGCCGATCGGTTTGGCGGTGATGTCGGGTCAGGCCTTGGGCGGATGGATCGCTGCAAAATTCATCGAGAACAATGCCAAGGCCAATGCATTTACGCGCTACCTGCTGATTTTTGTGCTGATCGCAAGCGCAGCCAAGATGATCTATGACTACACAAAATGATCCCGACGGCCACTAGCCACCCATCATCTCCAGCTCATCCAAGCCAAAGCTCGCACTCTCGCGCACGCCCTCGTCTGCGTGCGTGAGGTAGCCCTGCAACAGCCTGCGCGCATCGGCGCGACCTGAGAGGCTCAGCATCGGCAAGGCACGTTGCAGCGACTCGTCCTCAAAATCAGGCAGCGCATCCACCAGCACCTGCCAATTGAAAGCCGTGGCATGCTCACCCTGAAAATACACCAAAGCCATGTCCAGCGCCTCCAAGAGGGCATCTTGCACGTCCAAGTCTTGTTCCTGCGCGGCAAAAGCCATCAATTCATTGAGCACGATGGTCGTGTCATTGCCGTGCAATTGTTTGCGCGTATAGCGCTCCAGCATGGACTCCGCAGCCGCGAGGCGTTCCTTGGGGTCGAGGGTGTCTAGTTTTTTGAGGGCAGGATGCATTTTTTCAAAGTCAGTGTCGATGCCGAAACGCGACTGAGGCACAATCGGGCAGTGTTGCGAAAATAGTCTTTTATTCCATGCGACCATTATTTGAGCGAATTCTTCTGCTTTTGGCTCATCCACACAATTCAAAATCCATATTGATCGCAGGGAGTCGCCCGAAAGTGATCCTTCCAGTTGCGCACAGATGCCTCACTTAGGCACAAGTCAGACTCCCAACCTCATACAAATAAGAAATTTGATGTTGGATCGTCGAGCACGATCAAATTGCAGGGCATATCATCCGCTTGCAAGACAGCAGTGTACATCGGTTTTTCATATCGGTAGTAACAACCCTCTACCATTAGTTGGTAGCGGAAATCATTGTGGAAGAGGAAAACGCAGCGCCGTTGATCAAAGTTGCAATACAAATTCCCTGGATCATTCTGCGAAATCCAATACCGATTGAAATCGGCAATCGTAGCAAAAGCAATGGCACGCATCCGCAACAAGCCAAATAAATGAATGTCAAAACCCAAACCGGATAGTGGATGATATGAATGCCACCCAAAAAACGAAGGTAAAAAAGCGCTGCAGCAAATACTGCCTGCATCGTGGCCAAGACCAATCCCAATCTGATCCAAGGATTTACCATCTGAGGCAAAGTAGGGATTTTTCTGGAAAACTTGGCGAACTTTCGTCGCTGAAACCGCAGAATGGTGCATCTCCTTCGTTCCATTGGCCTTCCTTTTCTGCTGCGCTTTCTGCATTTTTGCTCAAATTGAGGGCTATGGATTTGAGATTCAACAAAGCGAAAAGAGAACTGATCAAGGAAATCGAGATTTCGGATGACGCGTCTATCGTGGATCGCTTTTTGGTTGAAATACAGGCCTTGCGCGCCCAAAACAAACCAGAAGTCGTGCCAATTACTTTGGATGCATACCGGCAAGGTGTGATCAAGAGTATTGCCGACGCCGAAAACGGAGAGGTCTATTCAATGGATGAGGTGGACAAAATCTTTGGGTTGAATTGATGAATCAGAATCCATGTATTTGAAAATTGCAAGGCAAAGTGGCAAGTTAAAAACCGCAGAGAGCGCAAGCAGCGATGAGACAGCATCGCCAGAGCCAATCGTACTCTTTGCGCTCTCTGCGAGCTTTGCGGTTCGTTTTCACAGCCACTACTTTTGCATCCCGCCTCACCTGCGATGCAAAACCCATTCACCTTCACTCCCTAAAGAGTTCAAAAGCGCCCTAGAGTCATTTTATTTGGAATTTCCATTCAAAATTCATATTTTTGTTTTAAAATCAAATTTTATGGATTTGAAAATCGATCGGTTAAGGACTACATTGATCAAAAAGATCAATAGCACTGACGATGCTCAGAAGCTTGAAAAGCTATTATCAGAATTTGACAAAAACCAACAGACCCCTGAAATCGTTCCCATGACAAGGGAAATATATATTCAGCGCACGCAGGCTGGATTGAATTCCATTGCTCAAGGCAGAACCCATTCGGCTGACGAAGTCAGAAAAAGGCTTGGGATTCGTGGAAACAAATAAGCCCTTCAAAGTCGAATTTTCTGAAGAAGCGATCGAAGATTTAGAACAAATCAGGGCTTTTCTAACGCGCTTGTTTTCAAAATCCATAGCCCAAACATCAATCGAAGCGGTTTTCAATCGGTGCATCCAACTTGAGCAGTTTCCCTTTGCTGGCAGGAGAGAAAGGGTAACGCACATCGAAAATGAAGATATTCGTTACGCTGTCCTGAAGAAGTCACGTATCCAATACAAGGTGTCTGGAACAATCGTCCACATCATTCGCATACAAGACACCCGTCAACACCCCTTCACCTTCACTCCCTAAAAAAACCTCAAAAGCGCCCGACAGGCGCTTCTGAAATCTGTAAAGAACGAATCAAATAGGTCGTAGAAAATTATTCCTTACCGCGCTGCCAAGCTCAACTCCCCACTCACACTCCCACTCACACTGCTTTTGCCCTCAGGCAGGAATGCAAAAAACAGATCCTTCCATTTGCCTGCGCGTTGCAGGCGCAGGAGTTCGTGCAGCTGCACCTTGCCCGTAATATAGGCGTAATCACGCGCCCGGAAACTCTCCTCGATCTCCGTAAATTGGATTTCGCTCAAGACCGATGCATCAGTATAACGGAAATAAACGCGTGCCTCAAAATTGGAAGCAGAATTTGCAGAATAATTAGAATAGGGAGCTACGCTTGAATTCTGACCTCCATCACTAGCCCCCGCAGAATTCAACCCCAAAAGTGATTCGGAAAATTCGGAAAATTCTGCTCCTAGTTTCCTGTACTCGTAGGCGTAGCCATAGCTGAGTGCGCTCAGATCACTCAGCACAGCCGAACCCGTCGGATGGCTGCCGGCACCCTTGCCGAGCAGCATCTGCCCTTCGAGGAATGCACCCTCCAAGACGACCGCATTGTACTCCTCCTCTACCGAATACAGGCGATGCCCGATGGGCACAAATTGCGGCGCGACGATGGCTCTAATATGCTCACCCTCAGCAGATGCGCGGGCGACGAGCTTTAGTTTCCAGCCATTTTCGCGTGCAAACCGCAACTCCGGATTGCCAAGATTGCTGATGCCAAATGTCGGAATTTCTTCGGGCGCAATGATCACCCCAAAGGCATGCGCAATCAAGATGGACAATTTGTAGGCAGCATCGATACCCTCCAAATCCAGGCGTGGGTCAGACTCCAAAAAACCTTCGTCAAAAGCCAATTCCAAGGCATCCTGAAAGCTCAGTCCGTCCCGGAAAACCTTGCTCAAGACGTAGTTGGAGCTGCCGTTGAATATGCCTTCCAAACCGCGCAAGAGGTCATTGTCATAATATTCCTCCAAGTTGCGGATGATGGGTATCGACCCGCAAGCAGCAGCCTCATAGAGGATGGGCAGATTGTAGTGCTTTTGCAAGGCTACAAGCTCTGCGAAATGCTCGGCGATCAGGCGTTTGTTGGCGGTAATGACCGCTTTACCAGCAGCGAGGGCGGCTTTTGTGATTTCAAAGGCTGCATCTGCATCGTCGGTGAGTTCCACGACGACATTGATCGCGGGGTCGAGCAAAATGCTGTTGCGGTCTGCCGAAATAGGCGCAGGCGCCGCAGGACGAGCCTTTTGGGCATCACGCACCACGATCTGCTTGATCTCAGCGCTGATGCCGCGACTTTGCTCCAAAGCCGCCACAAAACCTTGCGCGACCGTACCGAAACCGAAAATACCTATTGTTAAATGTTTACGAGACATAATAATTCTGAGATTAGAAATTGGAAATTAGGAATTGGAAATTATTGGGAATTATTGGGAAGTATGGAATTTTAAGCGTTCAATTTGCGGTTGCTAGCACTTGCGGCAATGCTGCAAAGTGCGCTCCCTCAATTTCTAATTCCCCATTCCTAATTTCTAATTGTTCAACCCCTTGTTTCAAAAATTCCTCATTGCTAATTCCCAATTGTTCAAAAGCTTGTTGCAAATCGGCGATGAGATCTTGGGCATTTTCAATGCCGCAGCTGAGGCGCACGAGGCTGTCTTTGACTCCTGCTGCGTGGCGCTTTTCAGCGGGGACGCTGGCATGGGTCATTTTGGCTGGCTGGCAGAGCAGGCTTTTCACGCCGCCGAGGCTCTCGGCGAGCTTGAAAAGCTTGGTTTTGGTCACAAATGCTTCGGCCGTCTCCAGACGATCGTCGTGAAAACTCAGGCTGAGTACGCCGCCAAATAGGCTTTGTTGGCGTGTGGCGATGTCGTGGTTCAGATGCGATTTCAGGCCTGGATAATGCACTTTCGCGACCGCAGGATGGTTTTGGAGCCATTCGGCGACGGCTTGCGCATTGTGGCTTTGTTTCTCAATGCGCAGGCTCAGCGTCTCGATGCCCCTGATGCACAACCAACTGTCAAATGGCCCCAATATTGCGCCACTTGCATTTTGGATATACTTGATTTGCGCTGCGATCTCCGGATCTTTGGCGACGACAAGTCCCGCGACAAGGTCACTATGACCAGCGAGATATTTGGTTGCGCTGTGCACCACAATATCCGCACCGAGCAAAAGCGGCTGCTGCAACGCTGGCGAAGCAAAGGTATTGTCGACTACAAGCAACGCGCCATGGGCGTGGGCGATGTCGGCGATCGCCGCAATATCACTCACCTTCAGGGTAGGATTGGTTGGCGTTTCCAGCCAAACAAACTTGGTTTTGTCGCTGATGTGTGCTGCGACATTCTGCGCGTCTGTCGTGTCGATATACTTGATGGTGATGCCCAAGCGGCTGTAGATGCCCGTAAATATGCGGTAGGTTCCGCCGTAGATGTCGTCGACGGCGAGGACTTCATCGCCAGCGCTGAGCAGTTTGATCACCGCATCGATGGCTGCGAGTCCGCTGCCAAAGGCGTAGCCTGCGACACCGCCTTCGAGCTCGGCGATCAGGTTTTCCAACACTTTACGCGTCGGATTGCCTGTGCGGCCATAATCATAACCTTGGTTCACGCCGGGTGCTTCTTGCACAAAAGTGGAGGTCTGATAGATCGGGACCGAAATAGCGCCAGTGAGTGGATCTACAGGAACTGAGTGGATAACTTTGGTTTCGAATTGCATAATCAATTAATAATGAGTAATTAGAAGTTAGGAATTAGAAATTAGGGTATCGGGCTATGAGAATTCCTCATTGCCAATTCCTAATTTCTAATCCTCAGCTACCGCAGTATCTTGGGTTTTTGCAAAAACAAAAATCTCTTCTGGTATTCAGAAGAGATTCAGCGTTTTCGCACATTGGTTTTTAGGACCAACTTATCTCTCTCCCGATCCCGCATCGCGGGAACAGAGTGGGATTTGGCACCTTGCATATTTTCCTGGAGCAGATTCATTCAGGAAGCGTAGGTTGCCAAGGTTTCATAGGGCCCATTCCCTCCACCTTTCTCGATAGGATAGCTTCTAAAAGAACTGATGCAAAGATAAGCAGAATTTTCAGAATTGCCAGAATTTGCAGAATTTTATTTCGAAACTAGGACAGCATGGACCGACTATACGAATTATAATTTTGAATATTCACACATCAACAGAATACAATGCCTGTACAATGAACGCCACTATGATTTGATCTTTGGCAAAATCCAAGAAAAAAAATTCTCTTAATTTCTCCTGCCAGCCCGATCAGCTTGCCTACTCCGCAATGTATTTGCCTTTTGCATCGCGCCACACCCGCACCGTTTGCCAGCTGGCATAAGCGGGATCGACTGTCTGCAACATCGTCTTTGCCATTTCCAGCATACTTGGATGAGGATGCAAAGTCAATGTTTGGCCATCAATGCTCACGACGATTGGCTTGGAAGGATCAAACAATGCTTCATGCAGGTGAATGCGCAGCTCACCAGTAAAGGGCGCAATACGCAATGCATTGGTCGCGGGCGAGGCCCAAACTTCGATGACTTGTGCTGCATCCGCCTGCCCCACAGAGATCCAATACCAATCCTCATTTGATGCTAGCCGTGTTGCCGCATCCCACCGCAATTGCTGTGGATAGGGATTGCGCACAAATTTGGAAACCCAAGTCGGCGCATCGGTCATCGCCACGACGGACTTGCCAGGCACACCCGTTTGCAGCCATTTGATCGGGTTTTGCAACACTTGCCCCACTGCTTGGGCGCCCTGCCGGTCACGCACGTAGCTGTGTTGCGCACCTGCGTGCACGTACACTTGATGCACATATTCACCAGGAAATCGCTTCGCGAGGCTGTCCAGCAGCATGCCGTAGCTCACAGTTTCTTTGTTGCGGTCGTAGGCATCATCCAATTCGCCGACTTGCAAAAGCATCGGCAAGTGCTCCAGGTTCACGGGCGAAATGCCATTGTGATGGCCCGCACTCATGTCTGCGGCAGCAAGTTGAGGCGCAAGCCTAGGTGCCAATTGGTAGACGCCATCGCCGCCCGCCGAGTAGCCCATGAGGTAAATGCGATCAGGATCCGCCCCGGCATAGCGCCGCACCTCTCCCAAAAGCCGATTGTAAAATGCTTGCGCATCATCGTCAAAATGAAGGTTCCAAGTATTGTTGGGGCCACGCGGGGCGATGTAAATGCCCGTATCGATGCTGCTGAGATAATACTTTTGCATCTGATCCCATTGCTCGTCGTTCATTTCCTTGGGCCCACCTCCCCCGCCATGCAAACCAATGTAGACAGGGTAGCCATGATCGGGTCTTGCCCCTTTGACCTTCAGCGAAAATAATCCGGTTTTGTTGGGAGCATATTCACACTTCCCTTCTTCAAATGCCCGCTTAGATTCAGGAAAACGCACATCATCCTCCAACAATCGCTGCCACAAAGCCTCGCGCACGACCGATAGTGTTGTCGAGTCGGGAAAATGATCGTGCAGTGAAAGGGAGTCAATCACAGCCAAAAATGTCGGCGCAGCCTGCAACATGCGCAAAGTCGCCTTGATTTCTCCTTTGGGCATCTGGGCCTGTCCCCAAGTCATCCCAAACAATAGCACCCCAACGATACAGCTAAAACGACGCATAGAACATGTAAATTGAGTCGAAAAATACTCAAAATATGGCATTGGACATGTATTCCTTTACAAATGCAGGGCATATTCCCAGACTGCGCAAACCATGTCATCCACCTCGACCTGCTCTTTCATCGCTCGTCATCGAAAAAAACAGCTAAGGCATTTCCCAGATTGCGCACCCTACAAAAATCGGCTGCCCCTTGCGAGGCAGCCGATGTTCATTTTCTACAACAATCGATGCCGATTATTGGCGCATGATGCGTGCTGTCAAGTGATTGACATTGATCATGTACACGCCAGAAGCCACGCTAGACAAGTCCAGCTTGAAGTTGGCGACACCGCCCGCGATGGTCACGACATCCTGCATGATGACCTTGCCATAGAGGTCGGTCACCGTCATCGGATAAGTGAAGTCTTCGCTGCAGTTTTGGCAATTGATCTCGACATCCACCAAGCCAGAGGTTGGGTTTGGATAGGCGTTGATCGACAATGCGTTCACTTCATTGGCCTCAGGCTGATCGCCTGCACTTGGATCGACAGTTTTGCTATTGCAGTTGCTGCGGCGCTCGACACGCACACGGAAGTTGCATGTGCGGGTATTTCCACAACCATCGCTTGCAGTTGCTGTCACGTAGGTGTTGCCGATTGCGAACAATGAGCCAGAGGCTTTGGTGGTCGTAATCGTTGGCACACCGCAATTGTCGGTAGCAGTTACGTTGAAGTTCACTGTGCGGCCAGTGTTGTTGTTCATGGGCACGCAGACAGTGATGTCATTGGGGCAGTTGATGTTTGGCCTTGTGTTGTCGGTGACCGTAATGGTCTGCGATTGTGACAAGGAGTTACCAAATGCATCCGTTGCAGTCCAGGTGCGCACGAGGGTGTAGCAACCGGGGCCAGTCCCAGGCACGACCACCTGATTCAAGGTGACAGTTGGGCAAGGTCCACACAAGCTAGTGGCATAGACGCCGCAGCTGTTGGTCACACAATAGGTGGGGCAACTTTGGCCATGTGAGCCATGGTTGCCTCCATAGGAACCATGGTTGCTGTTGTGGCAGCCATGGTGGCCATTGCCGCTACCTGAACCGTTGGTGCATGGCACGACGATGCCATTGTAGCCATGGTAGTTGCCATTGGAGCCACTTCCACTGCCGCTGCCGCTGCCGTGGTTTTCATAGTTGCAAGAACGGCTGCCGTGGCTGCCATGATTGCCGCCATAAGAACCGTGGTTGCTGTTGTTGCAGCCATGGTGACCTTGACCGCTGCCAGAGCCGCCATTGCCAGTGCCCGGGCAGCTTACGATGCCAGGTGCCGATGGCACGTTGCTGCAATTTGCAGAAACGTTGCAAGGCACACCCCAGAGCGTAATGATGCCTGAGCCACCATTTACATGTACCACAAAGCTGCAAGAGCCCGTGTTGCCATTTTCGTCGGTAGCCACAGCAGTCACCGTGGTGTTGCCAGTGTAAAACACGCTGCCAGAAGCAGGCGTGACCGATGTGATCGAAGACAAGCAATTGTCAGTGGCGCTGGTCGTGAAGGAGACCGTAGTCTGGCACTGGCCTTGCGGAGCAGTCACCGTGATGTTGGCTGGGCAATGAGCCACAGGAGCCTCGACATCCACCACAGTCACGTTGAAGTTGCAAGCTGCAGAGTTACCAGATGCATCCATTACTAAGAATGAATTGGTGGTGGTACCGACTGGGAATGTGCTGCCTGAAGGCAAACCTGCTGTTTGAGTAACGGTGAAGGTACAGTTGTCAGAAGCACTGTTGCTGTAAGTCAAAGCTGCACCACAGACACCAAGATCGCTGTTGCGTGTGAGGTTGGCGCTGCAATTGATCACTGGAGCTTGGTTATCTACCACCGTCACCACAGATGTGCAGGTGCTGGTCAAACCATTGACATCGGTCACGGTGAGGGTCACGACGTTGTTGTTGCCGACATTGGTGCAGTTGAATGAACCGTTGTCGATCGCGATGGAGGCCAGGCCGCAAGCGTCTGAGCTACCGTTGTTCACTTCAGCAGCCGTGACAGTTGCATTACCGGCACCATTCAAAATGAGGGTGGCAGCTTGGCAAACTGCATTGGGGGCAGTGATGTCGGTCAGGGTCAATGTCGTGCTGCAAGTAGCGGTATTGCCACCAGCATCTGTCGCCGTGAAGGTGATGGTGTGTGCACCGGCGCCGTTCACCGTCGAGCCTGCTGCAGGAGATTGCGTCACGACTGTGCCTGCGCAATCATCGGTAGCCGATGTGAGCGCAGTGTAGTCAGGCACAATAAAGGAGCAATCGCCAGACAAGTTTGCAGCAAATGGACCTGTGCAGGTGAGCACAGGTGCTACAGGTGCGCAAGAAGAGCTCAAGGTAAAGTTGCCAACATTGCTGCTGAAACCATGGACCAAGATGTAATAAGTTACGCCAGGAGTGCTGCAGAAAGAGACCGTAGACCTAAAACCTGTTGTGCCGACACCTGTCGTGCAATTGGGATCGTCGTCATTGCCAGCAACGCAGTTGAGTGCAGACGGGCTGCCATCAAATACACGCACCTTGGTGTCAAAGTCGGTACCGACGTTGCAGGTCGTGAGGGTGATGCGGTTGCCTGTACCAGGCATTGCATACCATACACCTCCGCCAGTGCCGTCGGTGGTTCCGCAGGTGCCGAGCGTTTCAGAAGTTGCGCAAGTGGTATTGCCCGACACAGTGCTTCCACAGGTAAGTGGAGCTGCATTGGCGACCAAATCGTTGGCTGGGGTAGCGTTCACCGTGATGGTCGTGGTAGCGGTCACACTGCACAGTGTATAGGTGATCGTATGTGTGCCAGGACCAGCCGCGGCTGGGCTGAAGGTGTTGCCAGTGACGCCAGGGCCACTGAAGACACCGCCGCCAAGGTTGGCGCTCAGCGTGACAGCTGCTGCAGATTGGCACAGCGGAGCCACAGAATTGATGGTCACGGTAGGCGCGTTGCAATCCATGGTCAGTGCAAATGCACCAGATGCTGTACCAAAGCCGTTGACCAATACATAATAGGTCGTGCCGAGTGTGGAGCAGAACGTCACCGTGGAGGCAAGTCCAGGATTGTCGCAGTTGTCATCGTCTGCTGTGACGCAAAGCGGGCTGGTGCAGCTGCCTTCATAGACATGCAATTTGGAATCATAGGTCGTTCCTGCATTGCACATCGACAAGGTCACAAAGCTACCTGTTCCGACAAATGTGTACCAGACGCCTCCGCCAGTGCCGACAGCAAAGCCGTTGCATGAGGGAGCTGCATCCGCTGTTGCAAATGTTGTGTTGCCAGTAACTGTCTGGCCGCAAGTGATCGCAAATGCGCCGCTGCAATTATCATTGGCAGGTGCAGGTTGTGGGCAAGAGATATTCCAAGTCTGGCTACCGCCAGTGCTTGTCTCTGCATCCAACACAATATAATAGGTGCCAGCGGCAAGCGTAAAGTTCACCGTGCCTGTAGAGGCTACGTCGTCGATACAGGTATAGCCGTTGGGGCCGCAGCCTGCAGACTGAAGTTTGAAGCCGTAGTCGATGAATCCACCCGTTGTGCTGGTCACGTTGAGCGAGTAGGTGCCAGTCGTTGGCGCAGTAAAGGTATAGACCTGCTCATTGCCTGGCGTCGAAAAGCCACAGAAGGCAGCATTCCATGTGCCACCACCCGTGAGCGTGGTGGATTGTGACTGACCGCATGCCGTTGCCAAAATGGAGTTGCAGGGGTCTGCAGGCTGGGTGCAATCGATATTCCAGGTTTGGGTCCTCGAGGCCGTGCCCTCGCCGTCGGCGAGAATGAAATAGGTGCCTGCTGTCAGGTTGAACGTGACGCTTCCCGATCCCGAGATGTCATCGATACAGGTCCAGCCAGTCGGGCCACAGCCACCTGATTGCAATTTGAAGAACCAGTCGACAAATCCGCCAGTGCCACCGCTTACATTCAAGGTATAAATACCTGTGACGGGAGCGGTGAATGAATAGACCTGCTCTGCACCTGGCGTGCTGAAACCACAGCTACCGGGGCTCCAGTTGCCGCCCGAACCCGACAGGGTCACGGTCTGGTTCACGCCACAATTGGCGGTGCCGATGTTGAGGCAAGGATTCACGGGTGGTGGCGCCACGCAGCTCACGCACTGAACCGTTGTGGTGCGGCAGCTAGATGCTGTGCCGCAGCCGGGCAAGTTCCAGTGTGCAAAGAGGGTACCGGTAAAGGTATTCACAAAGTTGAGCGGACTAGGCCCAAAAGCCACGACAGGGCCGTTGGAACTGCCTGAACGCACAGTGATGATACCGCCAGGTGTAGTCGAAGTGAACTTGAGTGTCTGCCCAGACACGGCACCTGAAATCGGCGAAAACTCGCCGTCAAAGGAGCATGTGCTGATCGTGACAACAGTTCCTGAAGTGTTGATCGACGCGGAACCAAACTGGCTGGTGTTCAGACACTGAGCGAGCAGGCTCCCTGCAACAAAGCAACACAAGGAGAACATTAGGATAAGCTTTTTCATATCTGTATTCCTCCTTATTGTGTGATTTGAAACAGGGATGTGTTATTGTCGACCAAGGCCTTCAACTCAGGGAAAAAGGTAGCATAGGTAGCAGCAGGGATCGAAACGATCGCATTGCCGCGTGCCATGGTGAAGACCTCAATATAAGCTTGGTACACGCGCACGTTGCTTGTGGACCACTCTGTGCCATTGGTTTCAAATGCCATGCGCAACGAGCGCAGCTGCACGGCAGCCTGCTCGACGGCAGAAATTGCCGGCGCAGCTACAGCTTGCGTCTTTTGCAATTCATAGGCTTGGTTTTCAGTTTCGGTGGGGGGAACCACAGCGACTGGGGACACATTCACTTGTTGGGATGGATGTAGCTCCAACCACTGCTGCTTAGCGAGGTCGTAGGCTTGTGCGTCGGCCGATGGATTCCCAGTATTAGGCATAGTTGGGAACCCACTTGGCATTTGCGCAATACCCAATGTACAAATTGCGAAGAAGGCTAGGAAGGCCAAACATCGCATGCCAGTGCATTTTTGTTTCATCGTAAATTGATTAAATGACATTAAGAAAATTGGTGAATTGAACCGATCGTAGACCGCAATACACGATCAGCGCCAGCAAGAGTATTCCTCTTGGGACGTGCTGAATAATGATATGCCGTCTTTTCCGATCCAGGAAAAGAACGAGATCTCACCACCCCCAAATCCCGGGGCAGCGATTAGCATTTATTGAAGACGTATTAACTCCTATTTACCTACAAGATTCCGATGTTGATTGAGTCGAAACTTTATCTATTACAATGTTAACTGATATGTAAGAAAAAAGCAAGTAAATAATGGATTAAGACCTTGACATTCCAATTCTTACACGCTATAAATTTCGATATACTGACCGCAGCAATTAGACCCTAGCTAATATGGCCACAAACGGCATCGTGAGCTAGAATCAGGCCTCAAAGATTTATACTTTTTTACCCGTTTCTACTTTGAAAAAACGCGAAATCCCCACGTAAGAAAACAACTCCCTTTGCAGACTTTGCTGCAACCAATCAGGTTCATGCCGCAAAAGAGCGGTACACATTGGGCAGAAACAAACCTTTTAGCCCTCAAGTAGCAGTCCATTTCCAGTACAGGGTGACCAAGGCACCCACAACTCGCACATCGGCCCGCAATGGACTATGCCATAGCTCGCCAAGCCCACCGTCCGATTGCGGCCGTATCACCCAAGCTCCGAACGTGTGTCGATGCCGAAGGGCTCGACACAGGTCGGGATCACCTAAGTAAACTGATCATGCAGGGAATTGAGGAGCCTTAAAATTGGTGACAATGCATTTCCCATAGATTGCAAAAAAAAATATGCATATTAGGGCATGAATAGCATTCATCGTTCGTTATCTACTTTGCTAATATTTTGCAGTTTGCATTTGTGGGGCTATGCGCAAGAGGAATATGATTTTCAACAATTGGTGGATCATCATTTCTCGGCAAGCGAGCAAGCTACTGCAGCCGCAGGGCTGAGCGCAGCTGACTATATGAGCAAGGCCGAGCGCGGCGCCATTGCAGCAGTGAATCTCGCGCGCCTCTATCCGCAGCAATTTGATGCCCTCTACTTGGAATGGCTGCAAGCTACAGATGCCGATGGCGGATGGGAAAAGCTGCAAAGCGGAGATCCATATTTTGCTAGCCTGCATACGGACTTACAGCGCCTGAAACCCTTGCCTGCCATTCGCCCCAGCAAAAAATACTGGCATGCAGCCCAGTTCTGGGCAAAATACAGTGGTAAACGTGGACTCCTAGGCCACAATCGCCCATGGTATCCGATCAAATTTCAGGCGGAAGTTTGTGCCTACAATCACAGCGCCGACCCGATGACCCTCATCTTGGACTTGCTCATCGATGAAAAGGTAAAAGGCATTGGCCACCGCAAAATATTGCTCGGCAGGTGGGCGTCGGCAGGCGCATCGATACAGCCGCATACCGGCTATGGTTGGTGTTTGGTGATTGATTTTGGGGAATGAGCAATAGATACCATGTTTGCTACTTCCAGTAACTCGCCAGCACCATAGGATAGGCTTTCCATTCAGGTAGTCCCGCTCCATTTTGTCCAAACTTGCGCCACAAAGAGGAGTTGCACTTGACGAGCACAGAATATTTAGGCACGACCTCTCCTACGAAAAAATCGTCGGAAAAATCATCCAACATGATCGACACTTGCATCGGTTCGCTGGGAAATAGTATCGCAAAATCAGTAATTACCGAGTCCTTGCATTGCTGTTCTGACTGCTGCCCTACCCCCACGTTGAATGAAAAATAGCCTTCAAACTGACCCCAATCGGGTTCGTCTAGCCAGATCAGATCGGGACTGCGTCTGATCGAATCTAAAATCACGTGTGCCCGCTTTGTATCCGTGAAGTCATCGATGCGCACTTTTACAGGTTTCGAGCCTTCAAAATCAAATGAGCCGAGGAAATAATAATCAGTCGTATCGGCGAGTACCGAGGAACATTTCGCACTGTAACCGAGCCTACCCACTTCTTTGCCTTCTTTGCAAATTTGTATGGTTTTATCGCTATAACAATAGTCATGCGTCACAATATCTCCCTGCACAAAAGTCAATTTTGATTGGATTGCATGCATCGTTTGCAGCTCATCATAATATACAGGGGCATCGGGATCAGGAGGAATGTCAAACCCATTATTGAAACCTTCTTCAAAATCTAAATAATCCGGCCGATGGTCGATTACAAGCAGTGTGTATCCGCCTTGCGCAAAATCATATTTTTCCAGCAAAGAGTGTTGCGCTTGCAGCATTAAATGCATTCCACAAAACAAGACTGCACACAGTAGATATTTCCAGTTTTTCATATGCGATTCCCGATTCAACTACAATAACAATGCGATGAGCGCAAATCGTTACAGCGGTTGCAAAAAAACTTCTCGCTCCAGCAGCACAATTCAGCGCAGCACGCTCACCGTGCCACCCACACATTGCGCGCTATATGCTGGCGCATACATGCTCTGCACGCGCGTGAGTCCGCCCGTGAACGTGCCTGCATGTGCTACGCGCATCGCGTAGCTGAGCACATGGTGCCCGCGCGGGAGCGCATCCACAAAGAAATTGGTCGAGGCATCGCGTGGACTTTCATAATAGCCCAGCCCATCTGCATGATGATAGCCCGACAATTGCGAAATGGGCTCGAAGCAGCCTTGGCGCTGATCTTGGAGCTGCACAAACTCCATGTCGCGCTCGTTGTCGATGCTAATACGCACGACTACCTTCTCACCCATTTTGAGCGGTGTTTGGGCTAAGATTGGCCGCAAGCGCTGATCGACACCAACGCTCTCCTCCACAAAGATTTCACGCCGTACATATAATCCTTCTTGCGTCGGGACCATAGCATCGATGTTTTGCAAATACTGCCAATACATCGCGCCATAAGCGATGCCCGCATTCGGATTTGTGATCTCGACATTGCCCATGCGCGCTTGCACCTCCTCCCCCTTCCAGATTTTTTGAAAATAACCCGTGCCAGCCTCGCGATGCAGAGCGGCATCGCCTTCCAATTCGATCTGTTCTCCACCGACGCGCACGCTGGGCACAGCATCCTCCGACAGCCAATCCTGCCCCCGCAGCAAGAGCGCATAACAGGCGTCTGCCGTCGCCTTGGTATTGCCCCACTGCTGCGTCTGCTTTTGGAGAATGAGCCAACGCTGCATCTCGGCGATGCTCGCCGCGTCTTGCGTCGTCTCGCTCCAAAGCTCGATCAAAAGCGCTTGCGTCTCGATGGGAGCGTCTTGCCAAGTGTCGCCGCGCCCGGTCGCGCTCCAAAACATGCCCTGCTGTGGATTGCGCACGGAGCTCGCCTTGAGCGCCGCGACGATCGCCGCCGCGGCCTTGGGCTCTCCGTCGCGGTGCAGCGTGAGCGCCAGCATCGCCTGCAACCCCGGATTGAAGCGCGACCAAAACCGCTGGGCTTGCCGCAAGAAATATTCGTGGGCCTTCTTGTTGGAGGGCTCCCAATGGCGGTCTGGAAAGAAGCTCCGCGCATACAAAGCCTGTATTTCCAATGCGGAAATATGGCAGGTCTCCTCGGCTAAGGTGTCTTGCATCGCCGAATTATATGTTCCTGCGAGATCGCTCTCGAGACGATTCATGCCGCGTATCACCAAGCGCCACAATGACTGGTCCTCACGCACGATCTTGAGGCCGAGATGATCCAAATGACCCAAACCGCACAATATTTTCTGGCTGATGTAGCGATTGGTCTGCATGCCCGGAAACCAACTGAAACGGCCATATTCTTCCAATCGGATCAGTTTATCCTTGAGATCGATGCGCTCGGCTTTCAAGCGCTTGGGGTCTAGCAAGGCCGCCAAGTGCTGCTTGCGCTCGGTCTCGCTGCGCGCGTCGAGCACCCAAGGCGTCTCTTGGAGCAGGAGCGATTTGAGCTCGGGATTTTTTTCCAGATCGCTTTGCAAGGCTGTCGTATCCACCGATTGCCACTGCGCGATCACTTGTTGCAAGCGTGGATTGCTCTCCAAAATATGCTCGGCGAGTGCATTGGCGTAGAAGCGGGAGAAGGTCTGCTCGGCGCATTCGTAGGGAAACTCCATGAGGTAGGGCAATGCCTGCACGGCATACCACGCTGGATTGGAGGAATATTCTAGCACCAATTGCTGGTGTTTCAGATTTTTGCCCGCGCTTTGCAGCAGTGGATCAAAGGCGAAACTGCGGGTTTCGCCGCCTTGCAGTTGCATCGTCATGGATTGCTGCACGAGCTGCTCGCGTGGCAAGACAGGCGCAAGCCGCTCCTCGCCGTCGCTGAAATTTTCTGCCGTGGCGCGCACGCGGTGGATTACTGTTTGGGTGCCCGGGGGAATGTGAAATTCCCAATTCAGGACGGTACTCCTGCCGGGAGCCAATTCAAAAGTGCGTGGCCCATCTTGGTTTCCAAACTGCTGATCGATAGGCTGCTGCGTCTCCGCATCCAGCAATTCCAGCGTTGCATTCCCCGTCAAGTTATGGTCGCTCATATTGCTCACGGTGGCTGCGTACACGACTCGATCGCCCTCCCTGAAGAAGCGCAGCGGACTGCCGACGATCATCAGGTTCTTTTGGGTGGTGAAAAAATCTTCACGGTAGCCTGTTTTGAAGTCGGGCGTATGGGCAAATGCGAGCATACGCCACCGCGTGAGCGCCTCGGGGGAGGTAAATTTCAGTTGCAAATTGCCCTGTGCGTCGGTGCGCAGGCTGGGAAAGAAAAAGGCTGTTTCTTGCAGATTTTTGCGCACTTGCGGGCTCTGGGTGACCGCGGCTTCGGCTGGCCTCCGTGTGCTATCGGGCTTAAAAGGCGATAGTTTGCCGGCCTGGATCTCAGAAAAAACGTCGCCAAGCTCTTGATCCCCGCCGATTTCATTGATGTACAAAGTACGCGTGCCGCGGCGTGGAGGCAAATTGTAATATACCTTAGGCCTACGTTTGCCTTTTGCGTTTGCGGAGAGGCCGCCTGAGGAGTGTTTTTGGGTTCCTCTGCGTTCGCTGCGGTAGCTTATTTGATTTTTGCTATGGCGGTACCACCGGCCACCACGCCAACCCTTATCGAGATCATAGCTGTAATCATCGTCGTAGATGAATTGATTGTGTTCCACCGCCTTCAAAAAATCGATGCGTTCCCATTCGTCACGATCCCTTTGAACAAACCGGGAAAGGAAGGGCCAATTGTTGGGGACCAGGGCGTCGAGGGATGCGTCAAACATACATGTAACCATTTCAGCAGCAACGGCATCCTTGCCATTGCCGCTGACCGTGACGGTCCACTCCTCGGGCACGCCAGGCTGCAAATGGTCGCGAAATGTGCCGTACGAAATCTTGAGTTCCTTGCGCGTCCATGGCACCGCAATATTGATGGCTTGGTAAAATATTGTTGCGTCTTTGCATCCGCCCAAGCGCACGACGATGCCGCCTTGGTGCGCGTCGCTGATGGGTATTTGCACGCGCTGCACACCCTTTTTGATTTGCAACCACTCTTGGTGAATGATCTTATTGCGGCTTTCCCATTCCATCCACAAATAGACTTTCTCAGCCTGTGTGCCCACCCAAAAGCTTGCAGTGTCCCCTAGTTTGGCTACGCTTTTTTCTTCCATCACCCAAAAGTCTGCCTTGCTTGGAATCTCGCGATCCGCCCGACCAAAAAGCTCAAAATCCTGCTGCACCGAGTATCCTTTACCATAATCGGAAATCGTTTTTAAAGCGATGCGGTAGCGCCCCGATGGCCAGTTTTTCATATCGCCCAGCGGAATCTCTGCGCTGATGCCCGTGTCGAACGAGCCATCTGAGACGGCAGTTTCCGCATCTGCGGTATCCAATCGCGTGATCGTAAAATGGCCTTTGCAGGGCACGGCCATTCCATTCAAATCTTTGCCAAGGATGCTCAATGAATTTATTTCGTCCTTGAAAACTTGTTCAGGAAAATCGATGGAAGGTTTCGGTCCAAGGAAATCCAGCTTGCGGGAGGCAGATAATTCAATCGTCTCCCCAGAAGGGCCGGTCACAGAAATTTCGATGACATATTCGAATGCAGGATCGTAAAGCGGTGTAAACCAAGGGTCGGGTTGCGGCACAAAGCTGATGTCAAAAGCGCCCGATGCGTCTGTCATGCATTCGCCAGTCGATAATTTTTTGACGAGATTGTGGGGATAGGCATCCGAACCTTGGCCATATCGATTGTCGTCGGGATAATAGGATACACGGGTGATTTTGCACCGTACTTGCGCATTGCTGAGGCCGACACCATAATATGTTTTTGCATCTCCCCTAATGTGCACGGGCTTCCCAAGTTGCAACGCACTGTCATTGTCACGCATGACGACCTCAAATTGCGGTCTTACATAATCTTCCATTTCCAAGTCGCGCTCACCATAATGATTTTGCAAGGTCAATTTACTCAAGTTTCGCACCGCCGTCGATGTCGAGATTTCGCATGGTGACCCTTATAATTTGGTCTTGAGGCGCTATTGTTGGATTCCGGAAAAAATCGAATCTGCCACCGATCGATATTA
>JANPHP010000354.1:0-17563 GCA_031424495.1 Bacteroidota bacterium
TCGCAAGCCATTTGCTCCACAATAACTTGCCCGTGCGGGCTGCAATGACATAAATGGTGCAGCTCTCCGTGGTGCAGACGATCACGTCATCCTTGCCCTCGATATTGGAAACGCCGCTCTCCGCCAAGGCAACGGACCATACGGGTTGCCCGGTTTTGGCATTGACCGCAGCCAATTCATTGCTGCTCCAGCAAGCGCCCGCGATGAGCATGCCATCGAAGTAGTAGGGGCTTTCAAATGGCGAATCTTGCTCGGCATTCAAGGAAAATCCATAGGACGTTGGATTGACTTTGAAGGGCGGTTCAGAAACTTTGATCGCCGTTGCGTTGAATATTTTCTTGTGACCCAGCTTGTCCCGGTTTTTGAATTGTTCCTCAATTTTCATGGCGAGGTAGGCATCGTAGCGTTGCTCGGCGGCGACTCGCTCTGCACGCATCCGCTCGATGACCACCTTGCCAGCATAGACATATTTCAGGTTGATGTTGTAGGAGTGCGCGTCTTTGGGGAATTCAAATTGCTGGAATGCCTCGCGGTAGGGGAGTGCGAGGGTATAACTTTCCCCAATTGGGACTCTGAAATGCATCATCCCACCTGCGTCAGTGGTGCTTTGGTAGGCTTTTTTGCTCATGTCTGCCGTCAATATTGCGGTTTCGTTTGCAAGGGGCTGCCCTTGCAGGCCTTTGAAATGCAGGTTCAGGGTGGCATATCCGTCTGCGACTTGTCCATTGATGGGTTTGCCGCCGCCGATAAACTTTCCGTCGATCCACCCGACAAAAAAGGTGGAATGCTTCATGACCAAACCCGGGCGGTTGGAGACGGTGAATTGGTTGTAGGCCACGGAGTCGCCGACGGTGAGTGCATAGGTTTGGTTGATGGGCAGCAAGCATTCCCAATTTCCCTTGACATCAGTCTTGCCTTCCTTTAGAACCATGCCCTTGGAGTTGGCGACTTTGAGCGTTGCGTTTGCAACAGGAATGCGATCAGGACTCATCAGGGCCAAGATGACCTTGGCCTCGGTGGCAGTCGGCATTAATTGGCCGGGAGGCTGAGCGATTACGCCCAGGACCATCAGCAGCATGCACGTGCAGAACAATAACGACTTTTTCATCGCGAATGGATTAATGGAACACAATATATTTGAAGGCGATTCTCGCTGTGAGAATGCCACTAGCGGATTATCACAGCTACTTATTTCGACGGACGGTTGTCGCGTGCGGCATTGCCTCCCCAGCAATACCACTTGTCGATCAGCGGATTGCCGGTCTGGACAACCGACAATTTCCCATCGGTACAAGGCGCATAATAATTTCCTTTGGCGGCAATGGGTTGTTGACGGAGCTTTTGGCCAGTAGTATATGTTTTGAGGATGGCACCCGTGAGCGGATCTAGCTCGCGGATAGCCCCATCCATGCTGGCTACGACGATTTTGCCATTTGCAATGATCGGTGGGGCCATTTGTGTGCCGCCATCGTCGTCTAGCGAGGTCGGGTAAGCCCATTCCCAGACCCATTCCATGGTCTTGCTATCGACGCAACGCAAGACATCGCCTTGTGCGCAATAAACCTTTCCATTCAATTCGAGCGGGCGCGAGCCTTGAAAACTCTGCTGCGCAAAGATGGATGTGGAGCCGACGAGTTCCTTGGCACCGATATTTCCTGCATTGGCAATCGTGGCCCCAGTGGATCCTGTCGTGAGGCTGATATTGCTTGCCGTGGCGGCAAATTGGGTCTTTTGCAGGGCCTCCGCATCCAAATAGGGTGCTTCATGGTAGTCGGTGGAGCGTCCAAGGCTAAGGTCGTCCGCACTGAAGAGAGCGATTCTTTCGCGGGCGGTTGGATAGTACGGGTCGCGTTGGCTCATGCAGACTTGGCCATCCACGATGGATGGGGCGCAGGTTCCGTAGAGCTGCTTTTCCGCCAAAATGCTTCCATTGTGGCGGTTCAGAATGTATGAATAACCGCTGAAGGTATTGAAATAGAGCTTGTCGCCATTGGCAACTGCACTTGATATCGTCTCGCCATTGACCCATTGCTGCCAGACGATCTCGCCTGTTTTCAGGTCCATGCAAGCCATGGCATAGGCCTTGCCCTTGGCGATTTCAGGATACAATTCGCGGCCGACATTGTCTTCGTAGCCGATGTAGACCTTGCCATCGGCGATGCAAGGCGCTGAGAGTACATAATTTGCGAGCCATTTGCTCCAGCGCAATTCGCCGGTTTGGGCTGCAATTGCATAGATGGTACAGCTCTCCGTGGTGCAAACGATGACATCTTCGCCACCTTCAATATTTGAAATCCCGGATTCTTCGAGGGAAATCGCCCATCGCGATGCGCCCGTTTGCGCATCGACGGCCGCCAGCACGTCAGAGCCCCAGCCCGCACCTGCGACCAAGAGGCCATCTACATAGTATGGACTCATTACAGGTTGCCGATTGGAGGCATCCAATGCATATCCAGATTCGGTTTTCACGACTTTGAATGGACTTGCTGTTTTTTTGGTGGGAATAAGTTTGAATAGTTTCTTGTGCCCTTGTGCATCGCGCAGCTTGATTTGTTCCTCTTTGGACAAGCCTTGATAGCTGTCATAGGCAAACAAACTCGCAATCCTGCCTGCGCGCAAATCCTCGATCATTTGCTTGCCCGCATACTGGTAACGCACATGCACATTGTAGGAGCCACCGTGCGCGGGAAAATCAAAATGGTCGAAATGGGCATTGTAGGCCACTGAGACTGTGTAGTTCTCGCCGAGTGGAACCTTCATCGAGAGCTTGCCTTGTGCGTCAGTGCTATCGACATAGACTTTTTTGCTGCCATCGGCTGTAAAAATGACCTTTTCGTGCACCAAAACCTGGTCGCGCGTTCCCTTGAATTCCATTTCGATCATCGCGAGGCCCTCGCTCGGCGGCATCATATTGAATTGCGGGGCGCCGACCACGGTGGGTTTGCCATTGATCCAGCCATTAAAATACACGGTATGCTTGGTGATGCTGCTCGGTTTGTTGGGGATGGAGAGTTGGTTGTAATCCAAGGAGTCGCCAACCGAAATCCAAAAGGTTTGGTTGATGGGCAGCAGGCATTCCCAGATGCCGTTTTTGTCGGTTTTGCCTTGGTAAAGCACCGCCTTGTCGACCGATTGCACCACCAGGGTCGCCTTGGCGATCGGGCCCTTGCCAAAATCCTTGAGTTGGATGATGGCCAGCGACTTGGTCGCAGTCGGCACCAAATTCTTGCCAGGCTGAGCAATGGCTGAGGCCGCAAAGAGGAGGAGAGAAAGGCAAAACAAGAGCGCGGTTTTCATAGTCTTTCGGGGATCTTTGGGTACTTAACGCGCCAATGCAAAAAGGGAACAGCCCTGGAAATGATTGAAAAAAGTGATTAAAATTGAGAAAAAATCTCAGATGGGTGTATGTTTTCTGGAGGAAAAGCATAAATTTGAGAAAATATCTCAAGGAAATGTTGATTCAGTTTACAGTAGCCAATTACCGATCCATCTTGGCGCCCATGACGCTGAGCATGGAGCCCACCTCCATATCAGATTTTCCCGAAAACCTCATGGACGAAGGGAAAAGAAAACTCTTGACATCAGCGGGCGTGTATGGGGCCAATTCTTCAGGCAAGTCCAATTTCCTAGATGCGATCGCAGCCATGAAACGAATGATCCAATTCTCTTTTCAAGCCTCTTCTCATTCGGAGATTCCATACGATCCTTTCTTGAAAAAGGTCGATAGCAGCAAAGCTCCAACCTATTTTGAAATTGTATTCTCTGAAGGTGGGACACGGTTTCGATATGGATTTGAATTCAACGCCACCCTCATCGAAAGCGAATGGCTGTATGAGACCGAAAAACGAAGCGAAAGACCACTTTTCCTGAGAGCAAGAGATGTAATCGAAGTATTTCCCAAATTCAAGGAAGGCCTCAAGCTTGAGAGTCGCACACGACCCAATGCACTCTTTCTCACGGTCGTCGACCAATTCAACGGCTCCATCGCCGGTCGAATCGACCGGTGGTTTTCAGTGCTGAGATCTATGGACGGCATGCAGCATATCTCTGCACGCGGCTACACCACTAGGTTGCTTGAAATCTCCCGATGGACAGGCCCACTTGTCGAACTTTATCGCAAGCTAGACTTGGGGTTTGAGGACATCAGAGTGGAAAAAGATTTTTCGTTGGTGACGAAGCAGAAACTATTTGGTTCAGATTGCCTCGAGACGGGCGAGTTTGTAGAGTTTGATGCGCGTACCCAAGAGAGTTCAGGCACCAACAAGGTGATCGACATGTCTGGCCCGATCTTGGACACGCTCAACACCGGAGGATGCATTATTGTCGATGAATTTGATGCAAAGTTGCATCCCTTGCTCACGCTGGCGATTTTGAGATTGTTCCAGAATGAAGAAACGAATCCGAAGCATGCCCAATTGATTTTTGCAACCCATGACTCCAACCTGTTGCAACACGGTCGGCTTCGCCGCGATCAGATTTACTTTACTGAGAAGGACAAGGTAGGGGCGACGCAATTGTATTCGCTTGTCGAATATGGTGGCGTGAGAAAGGATCGATCTTTTGAGAAGGATTATCTGCAGGGCAGGTATGGAGCCATTCCATTTATTGCTTGAGCTGGTGAACGATTGAAGAATGTATTGATGGGAAAGAAATCTAGGCTCGAAAGGTCATTTGCACAAAAACACCCGTTCGTTTCGGGTAGGAAGCAGATCGGAACAAGAACGATCGAGCGATACATGCTTGTCGTTTGTGAAGGAGCGAGGACCGAGCCCCTCTATTTCCAGTCTATTCAGTCAACACTCCCGAGGGGTCGTGTGGTGGTCGACATCGAAGGCACCGGAAGAAATACGCTGAGCCTGGTAGATGAAGTCATCAGGCTAAGGCAGGTGGCAAAACGGGAAAGAAACAGGATTTACGACGAGGCTTGGGCTGTCTTTGACAAGGATAGTTTTCTGGAAGATCAATTCAACGGTGCGATCACAAAATGCAAAAACCACGATATCCAATGTGCTTGGTCCAATGAGGCGTTTGAGCTGTGGTATGTTTTGCATTTCCAGTACCGCAACACGGCAATGAGCAGAGACGAATACCGAAAGTGCATCAGCGATGAAATTGCAAAACGCTCGGGCAAGCCCTTCACTTATGAAAAAAACGACCCCAGGATGTTCCAACTGTTGAAGGAGCTTGGCAATGAGGGGGATGCGATTAGAAATGCTAGAAAATTAAATGATAGTTTTACGGATCAGCGCCATGCTGTACACAATCCTTGTACATTGGTTTTTAAATTGGTGGAGAGTTTGAATAGTCTCCGCCGATAGCAGCTATCGTCCATCGCCTCCTAAAAACAATTTTCACGGCCCATGTCCACCCTGCAATCCACATTCGGCAACATCGACATCTACCTCTTTGACCAGATTCAAAAGGGGCGGTTTGCGCAGACCAAGACCGTGATCGACATGGGTTGTGGCGGCGGTCGCAACCTGGTCTACTTCCTCCAACAAGGCTTTCAGGTCTTCGGCATCGATCCTCAGCCAGAGGCGATTGCGGTCGTGCAGGAGTTGAGTAGAACGCTTGCTCCAGACAATCCATTGGCAAATTTCCAGGTGGCAAGTATTGAGGAAAACCCTTTTGCAGGCAAGCCATTCGACCTCGTGATTTGCAATGCCGTATTGCACTTTGCACAAGACGCGGCCCATTTTGAGCGGATGCTGCGGGCCGTCTGGGCTGCCGTGGCCCCAGGCGGCTTTCTGTTTGTGCGCTTGGCGTCCATGATCGGCATCGAGGACCGCGTGGAGATCGTTGGCAATGGCCGGTACCTGCTTCCAGATGGGTCAGAGCGATTTTTGGTGGATGAGGCGATGCTGTTGGGCTACCAAAAAGCACTGGGAATGACGCAATTGGAGCATCTTAAAACGACCAATGTGCAAGGTTTGCGCTGCATGACGACTTGGTGTGTGGGGCGCGACTAGTCAACCCATCGCCTCCAGGTTTTCTTGCACGATGCGCTTAAAAACGATCGCCAAAGGCTGCCGGGACTGTTTACTTTCCACCCAAAGCCTCACCTCCATGAGGCCCAACAACGGCACGGTCTCGGGCAGCAATGACGCAAGCGCATCCAGGTCCTGTTGTAGTTCAGCAAGTGCCTCGACCGACTCCTCGTGCATCACGATGTCGAGGTATTTGAAAACCGCATATTCAAAGGCCAACTTGTGGCTTTGCTTGTGAAAATGGCGTTTTCCCGCCCGCGTGAGGTATTCATTCAAACTGAAATTTCCCATTTCATATTGCAGAATGGCTTGCAAAACCAACGCAAACTCGCGGATGTCTGAACGAATCTTGCGGTTGGGCATCTGGAGAATGCGCTGCACAAATCGATTGGATGGCTTGTAATCACCCAAGATGAACGTAGCGACAGCAAAGTTGTGGAGAAAGGGAAGTGTTTGCGCCTCAGTGAGATGTGATTCCTCACGCAGCAGCCAAGCGTCGATCTCGGGAATGAGGGCGCGCACCGAATCAAAATTGGCGGTGTTGAGCGCGGGGGTGAGGCGGTTGTGGTAGAGCATGCGCTGGTAGTCGCGGGCTACGTCGGGAGCCAATGCCTTGAAATCAGGGACGAGTTGCAGGTACCAACGCGCATTTTCCCAGCCGAGTTTGGAGTAGAAACAGGCCGATTGAAAGTATTTGCAAATGGTGAGCAGGAGTGAAGCTTGGTCGACTTGCCAATCGGCGTGATCGCGCCAATCGTGAAGCATTTGGGCATAGAGCATGACAGCTTCGGTGGTCTTACGATCGACGCAGAGCCTGATCCCGAGTAGGTTGACGGCGAGCGCACGCTCAATGTAAGGGCCATTGCGACTGAGCTGCTCCAGCCTCTCGTCAGTGGTGAGTGCGAGGATCTCGGGTGCGGTGTGCGGGTCGCGCGGCAGTGCGATGTGGCGCACGAGCCTGAGCAGGCGTTCGTGCCGCAGTTGCAGGTCGCGCAGGCGCTGCAGCAGTTCCATGATCTGTTTTTCCTCGGCCCGTAGGGCAGAGAGTTGCACTTCAAATGTGGGTGCGTCTGCCTGAACGATGAGCTTGTATTCCAGTTCCAGCAGGTTGAGCACTTGCAAATATCGGCTTGTCGCCAGGCCCATTTGCTTGGCGCGCTTGAGCAGGCGCAGGGCAGGCAAGTGCAATTTCTTGGCGATGAGCAAGGCTACATTTTCGATGGCGGTGCGCAGCTCGGCATCGACGTCGTGATGCTGATGCAGGAGCCGCAAGCCATCGAGGATCAGGTCTTTGAGACGCGCGATCACGGTGGGCAGGTTGCCCATGTAGGGGGCATCTACAGGTGGGGATTCGTCATCCGCAGCATGATTGAGCCAGTCCCAGAGCGCCAATTGCTGACTGCCACTGCCGCCTGCCTTGGCCTTTCCCAGCAGTTTGATATGTCTCTTTTCGCCAGCTGTGAGCGAATTCACCCAAATTTTCAAGGAATCAAGAGCTTCCATCAGGTAGGAGATTGTATCTTTTGGGATGACAAATTATCATTGAATATAATCAAAATCCTGAATAGTTGAGCGACTAGGCAGTATTTAGATTGTATCATCTGCCGGCAATGATGGTTTGGCATCCGCCCAGATTCGCCCGAAATTTGGTTCATCATCAATCAGGGAATATTTCCCCATCGTATCCTAAAATAATTGTCAACTATGGAAATCAAAGGAATTTGGCTCAACAACACCACAGAAACCATCAGCGTGACGGTCAATGGTGAACTCTACACGGGGATCATCGATGCCGGTCGTCATTCGCGGCTCATGCCCATGCCGCTCACAGGGCTCCTGACACTCCGTGTCGATATCACCAACAGCACCGACCTCAGCAGCGTCGTTTTGCTTTGGCAAAACGAAGATCTTACGCATCCGACAATCATGCAACAAGCAGAGCGCTTTGGTCCTTGGAATCCCGTGGCTGTGGATGCTTCAGTGGCACTGGGCATTTACCGATTCATCATCGAGGAATCCGATGGTGGCTTGCTCATCGTGGGTACGGTCGAGCTCGTCGAGAACGCCGTTTTGGCTTGATTTTCAGCAATTCGATTCTGTGAATCGATAACATTCGCAAGCTTAAAGGCATGCCTCCCGAAGCCATCCAATGGCATCGCAGGTACCCTCATGCCCGCGCAAGTCGCTCACAGCGGCTTGCATTGCAAGAAAACCTTCCCCGATGAGGTTCACCATCGGGAAGCTGTCCCGGCCAGTTTTTGCCGGGGGCGGATTCCGAAAAGCCTTATGAGTAGGAGCAATTTTTTCCAACTAAATTTTTATGGAACTTTCAGCATCTGCTCAAACGATCAACATCTTGACGGTGATCGACACAGAGTACATCAAGGCAAACTACCCCAATGGTAGCAAGGATCCCTCTAAACCCACCGGGATCAATCACAACAGTCAGTTCATGATCGTGACCGGTCAGCGGCCGGGTACTGTCACAGGACAAGGCACCGCCGACCTCAGTTTCCCTGCCAATGCCGGCGATTTTGTATCCTTCAGGGGCACGTCAATCTACCAAAACTCCGACGATGCCGTGATTTTGTATGGCATCAAGTATTGGAAGGGCGACCAAGTGTTCAACCAATTTGTAACCAACATGGTGACCCTCAGCGGCGCTGTGCAGCCCAACCCCGATGGTGATGGCAGTGGCATCCCTCCGCTCAATGTCAAGCAAAACTTCCTGAGCTTGGACTCCAAGGTCAGAGGTTCTGGCACAGAAAACTTTTACGTGTACATCGCGCTGTACACCTTGGATGCCAGCGGTCAGAAGCAAACGCTCTTTGGCTATTACTACTGGGATCCACAAATCCGCGTGAATTGATTTGCAGACCCAATTGTAGGGATTTCACCAGAGGGCCTTTGCCCTCTGGTGGACCTTTCCTTGGATTTATTTTATGGATTGTCAAATATTTAATAAATGCCCGTGGAAAATTTGAGCGTCAAAATCAATCTGTTGCTGGTGGTGGATGCCGATCTCATGCGGTCCAACTGCCCAAGGCCTAGCCGCAACCCCAAAAAGCCGCTGCCACTCTCCGCAGGGGCATGGTTTCTCGTTGGCTCAGCCGCCGCGAATATACAAGAGTCCTCCGAGGCAGCTGTGGTGAGCCTGCGCCTGCCATCCCAAGGGCAGATCACAATGCGAACCATCTCTGCTTCTGGCAATTATGGTGGAGCTTGCTTGCTCTACAACCGAAATCCAGCGACTTCAGAAGTAGCAACCCCTGATGCGATGGAGCTGAGCTACGTCACACTTGCGGGTGCCGTGCAACCCGATCCTGACGCCGAAGATGGATTGCCGCCGATCTATGTAGCCGAAACCTTTACAATGCGGGATCTCAAACTCGCAGGGTTGCTTGGGCTCAAACTTGTCCTTCCGATCGCATTGTATCAGTTGTCGAGAAACGGCCAAAATCAAATACTGTACGGCTATTTCGCCTTGCAATTGCACTTGCTTCCTGTTATCCCAAAGTAGGGCAGGCGTCTAAAGATAAGAATACAATTTGGCACACCGATTTGAACGTGTGCCTATCAAGGATCAATTGACTTGCCGCCGCTTGATCGCTGGAAATCGAGAAAAAATCGATTTCAGGATCGACGCAAAAATTAAGCTGTCCCGGCCAGTTTCTGCCGGGGGCGGATTCCGAAAAGCCTAATGAGTAGGAGCAATTTTTCCAAACTAAATCCTTATGTCCGGTAAAAAAACATTTAACAACAACTCGAATCTGTACGTGAACGTCACCTTGCTCATCCGCCAGGGCACCGACATTCACAAGCCTTCACTCACCCAGACATTTTCCATGAATCCTGGGCAAAAGGGCCTCGTCGTGACCTACGGCAGCTCGAGCAACATCTACCTGAACGGTCTCGTGTTTGAGTGGAAAGACACCACTACGCAATCGATGAGCACCGACCGCCAAGAGGTGATCGCCACGGGCGTCGCGCCGACCTTTGACTGGCAGCTCAACACGCATAGCATCATCACGATCAATGCGTTGCCAGGGCTGAATATCACAGCGACCAACTAAGCGCGACTATTTTTTTGCGAGGGGTGGCTAGGCGTGAGTTTGGTCACCCCTTGTATTTTTGCGCATGGAAATGCATCCTTGCCCATGGCATCGGCCTTGAAGAATTGCGAATTTCAGGCATCAAAAGCATGCTTATGGATACCGAAGAGCCATTGAAATTGAATGACGGAGATCAATGCAAAATCGTCGCAGGAACCCACAAAGGGAAGTCGGGCACTGTGCGCGACATCCATGCCAGCAAAACCGGCCATATCACCATCACTGTGGTGCAAGAAAATGGCGTGCGATTCAAGACTTTGGGTAGGAATGTGGTGGTGATGGGGAGCGGGGGGAATGAAATGTAGCTTTGAAAGCCTTAGCCACGCTTCAATTGCCCTTGCCTCAAGTTGAGTATTTTGCAAGGAGCGATACAAGCAATGCGGATGATCTTGATACAAAAGCCTGCCAAGTTGTTGTTTTTGAGGGCAGAAATGCCTTATTTCGATAGCATCGGATGCATCGAAGATTTTTAATCGATTATCCAAAATTGGGCAAATTAGCCACCTTAGGAGACAATGTACATTTAGACTTAAAATGCTGAATATGAAAACCAAATGGACAATTTTGATGTTGCTTTTGTCGTTGACTTTCTTTCAATGCAAGCAGAGCACAAACACCAATACGGTGAAGTTTCAACCCGATGACCCCTTTATGAATACCATGGTCGCTAGCCAATCATTTGCGATTGACAGCAAGATCGACAACGTGGTTGAGGGTGAAAATGGAACGGTTGTAGTCTGTCCAAAAGGCTGCTTCAAAGATGCAAAAGGAGAAATCTTCGAGGGAAATGTCAATATTGAACTTTCAGAGGCCCTCACTTTGGAAGAGATGCTGCTCTCCAATTTGACTACCACATCCAATGGAAAGCAATTGGAGACGGGGGGCATGATTTATTTCAATGCAACCGCAAATGGAGAGCAACTCACGATCAACAAAGACAATCCGATCCATATCGAAATTCCGACCGATGAAAAAAAAGGCGGAATGATGGCTTACAAGGGCATCAGAGATGAAAAGGGAAACATGAATTGGATAGCGCCAAAAGCACTGGACAATTATCTGCTTACCGTCGACATCAATACCCTCGATTTTCTTCCGCAAGGTTTTCAGGCCGCAGTGGATACCGGAATGCCGTTCAGAAGCCATGAAACGGCGACACAAGCCTTGACGGATAGCTTGTATTACAGCCTTGCACAGGAGCAGGATGGCTATTGGCTCTCGGACGGTTTTGTGAATACCAAACTTAACGAACCCTACTACAACAAGGGCAAGCAAATCGAGAACGGAAAATATACGAGTGAATCTTATGAATCGGGGGCGGTAGAGGTTTATTCGGATAGCGCGAGGACAACCACATTTTGCGGCATCGATCCCCGAATGATCAAGGTCATTAAATCTGACAAATATCAAAACACATTTATTGCCACCAAAGCATTTGAGGCACGATTGAACGTGATTTTTAAGACCTGCAACAACGCAGTTCTGGATACTTACATTCACAATCTGGATAAGAATCTGTTTGAAGTCGACAGCATCGCAGCCATCACACTTGGCGGAAATGAGTATCGTCAAGACTTCGTAAATTTCTCCCTGCAACGTCTCACCAAGGTAAAGGATGCAGACAAAAATGCTGAACTGCTCAAAGGATACTTTGAGAAACAGCTGGCAAAAGTGAATTCGGAATTGGAGCAAGCCGAAGCAAAACTGAAGAAGGAACTCGATGCAAAAAACAACCAGGCTCAAAAGCTTGCCGACGAATACAAGCAACTACTCTGGAAAAGAGAAAGCTATAGAATGGAAACCTACGGTTTTGATTGGACCGAAACAGGTTGGATAAATGTGGACAATGGAACGCTTCCTAAGGATTGGGGAAAAAAACCACTTGAAATCAATTTGGCCAATGGAAAGCAGTTTGACCGCGTATATACCTATGTCGTGTACACTTCCATCAAGAGTTTATACCGCCTGAATACCGACGACAACGAGCAGTTTTATGCGGGCAACGACGAAGACAAAGAAATGCTGATGCCCAAAAATGAGCTTGGTGTTGCGATTGCGATCGGCTACAAAGCGGAGCTACCTTCGCTTGCCGTCAAGGAGTTCAAGACTGGTTCAGAACCCAAATTTTCTTTGACATTGGCCGCCTCATCTTTGAAAGAGGTTAAAGAAGCAATCTCAAAATATGAAAAATATGCCCGAGAAAACAAGATGAGTGTCGATCTAGAATTCATGGCGAAATTCTATCAAGAAGAACAGCGCCAGAAAAAGTTAATGGAGGAAAGTGAATTTATCTATCGGCTAAGTGAAATTGCATATCCATGTTGCTTGAGTGTAGGAGGCGAAGGGGAATAAAAATTGGAAGAAAAAATCACACAACTCATCGCCTCGATATGCATCGCCTTTACAGGCGTGAGGCTTGAAAACGGAATTTCTTGGCAGGAAGCTACTATTTTGGACGATTATGGATCACTCGAAGAAAGAAGGCTAGCCAGAAATCTCGACGAAAAAGAAGATTGGTCACAAATCCCCGACACACTAATCGGGTCCGGTAAACATCAATCGGCGATCGTGTTTTTGGACGTGACGGGCTTCAAGTTTTACCTCCCGGCTTTGATGATCTTCACATTGAAGCATTACAAGACCTCTTCATCACTCGTCATGGACTCGCTGATCTATAGACTGACCGACAGACCCAGAGCTCTGGAATTAAAGGGCGTTCTGAATCAGCCGCAAAAGGCATGTGTCATCCAGTTTTTAAAGCTCTGCTTGGAAATCGGCGATGACTATTTGGACCTGCACAAGGTGGAAAAGCGGCTACAAAGGTATTGGGTGGAGGAGGGGGCGATTGAACTTGGAGCGGATTGAATATTATGCGTATTTGTTGGATTGGAGCCGCTTTGGATTTACTGCCGTGGAAATCAAATATGGCTATCGTCTCGTGTGCCAATAGTCCAAAAAATTTGTCATTTCGACCGGAGTGATCGAGGGAGCGAAGCGAGCCGATCACGTAGCGGAGAAATCTAGCGCCAACAGATACACCTTCTGCTTGAAAGCTCCTTTTTGCGATTCCCGCTAAGAGCACCGCATCAGAAGGACCAATTAGTAGGAGGTGTATCGATAGGCGCTAGATTTCTCCGCTACGTCTTTTGGTATTTGCGGCGGCTCTTCCAGAGCCTTGCAAATACCAAAAGACTCCGGTCGAAATGACATGCGATTTGGCTTACTGGCAAAGTTCCATACAAGCATATTTACTGATATGGGGATGTGCAACCCCTCACATCACTGGAAAAGCCTGTGCGATGAGTGTGCCGTGCTTGTAATGCACCCCGACTTGTGCGCTGATCGAGACATTGCTCGCCGACTCAAAAAGTATTACGATGTCTGAACCGCCAAATTGAAAGTAGGAGATTTCCTCGCCTTTGCGCAGCGTGGCGCCTACCTCTGCGGTCACGATCACCGAGGAGACCTGCGACATGCCGATGGGCAAAATCGCAACGAGGCCGATTGCGGTGTCGAGCACGATCAAACCCCGCGTCTGCGCAAATTGGTAGCCGGCACCGTCTCGGCTATCGAGGCGCCGCGCGACTGCTAGGGCATGGCCGGGTGTCGGGTCGGCCTCGGCCTGCACGGGCACAGCCTGCACTTCCAAGTACACCTGCCCTGTGATCACGCGCGCCTCCACCACTGTGCCGCCGACGGGCGTGTGTTGGCGGTGGTAATCGGTGGTATTGAGGAATGCATGCATGAAAAGGCCATTCATGAACCGGCCGCGGTAGGGGCTGTCGGCCATGAGTTCGGCGACTTGCCAATGGAGGTTTTTGACGGTGATGCTGCTGTCGGTGCGGATCTCCCATTGCCCTGCAAATGTGGAGTCGGCCGCCGACACGATGATGCAGGGATCACACAGCGCGGCGATGGGCCGCTTGCCCGGCTTGTAATTGCGGGCAAAGAATTGGTTGAAGGTTTTCCAGCCGCCATGCGGCTCCATGTAATCGCCCATATTGTAGTTGGGCGAATCCACAAATGACTGCATCGAGGCAGCGGTGAGCGACTCGGGGCTGTCGTGAAATGCGCCCAGCGCAGCCGCAAAAGACACCAACCAAGCCGACAATGGCGTGAGCGGGGCCGCAGGCACCGATGGCAGCACAGCGTTTTGGAGTTCCTTGAGTGGGGACAGGCCCAGGATGTAATGGATTTCCCCCAGGCGATCATAGACCTTGGAGCCGGGCGCGTTTTCAGAAGGAACCCAATACAGCAGGTCGTTGAGAAAATCCAGGTAGGCCGGCAAGTCCACGATCGTTTTGAGCTGGGCAATGTTTTTGCTGCGGGCAGACTCGATAGCCTCCTGAAACTTGGACTCCCAATGGTGGGTGGTGATGAGTTGCTGAAGCGCGGTGATCGCGGGGTGGTGGAACATGCGACAATATGGAATTGGCAGGTGGTGACAAGGGAAATGAAGGAACGCTGATGCACGATCCATGCATCACCGACCGCCTAGCCATCGTCACGCCAGCAGTCTAGCCACAAAGTTCAGCAGCAACACCACAATCAGATTACAGTCGGCGGATACAGGTTTACAGATATGCTACTTTGGGGGATGGGGGGCAACTTACATCAGAATGCCCAGCCGAGGTGCAGGCTCATGGTGCTGATCTTGGTGCCGTAGTTCATTTTCTCAAAAGCTGGATCGACAGACGAGACAAAGGACCATTTTGGATTGTTGGATCGCTGAAGTTCACTCAAGGGAATGCGCCATCCGATCCCGATGATGGGTGATCTTCTGTCTTTGAAGGGGCGATAATCTAGACGGGCATACCCCGCAAACCAGATTGGGTTCGCACCATGATTACGATTTGTGATGTGCGTGAAATTTGCTACACCTCCGCCATGAAGAGGATCGGAATAGATTGGCTGATCTTGGGTATCAAGCCTTGTATGCGCTTCAGACCGAGTAGTTCCCACCGTGGTCACATACTCCTCGTTGACTGTAGTTCTTCCGGTTACAAACACATTCACCTCAGTTCCAACTCCAATGCTAAAATTGCGCCACGCGCCACGTATGCCAGCACTAGGAGACAAATTCAAATAAGTAGTCTTGATTTGGCCCTTGGAGCTGACGAGCCCCAAGCCAGAAGGGGGATCGTAAGTTGTTTCAGCCCCATCAGCAGCAGAAAATGTGCCCAATCTGGCACCTAGGTCAATCCCCAACCAGTTGGTAAGCCTTACAGTTCCCACGCCATAGACCCCATAACCCGGCCGCCACAGTCTTTGGTAGGTGCTCTTGGTTCCAAAGTTTGTACTGAAGTCGCTTGCTTGCTGCCGCAGATAAGCAGGTGCGTCGCCCTCTGGTCGTGAGAGGTTGAGATCAAGTCCTGCTTGCCAGGATACCCGTTTTGCCGATGAGGACATGACCTTTTGCCCAAACAAGCCACAGGAGGCTACCCACAGCAATAGCGTCCCAAGAAATAACCGCTTAGCGTTGAATGAGAGTTTCATAGTCAAATGTCTTAAAGCCTTCAATCAAGAATACAAATTTTGGCGGTCTCAAATAGGTTCCGTCCAACAATCTCAAGAAAATAGACACCAGCGTGCAAAGGTGGCAATATTACTTGCTGTCCATTACTACTTTGTATCGCAGGATTTGCGGCTACTTGCAGGACCTCTTTCCCTTCGCCACTCCACAGACGAAGGTTGGCCTCTGAGCAATCGCCACCAACGAACCTAACCGAAATTGGTCCATCGCTTTGAACAATCGAGGGTGCGACGAGCAGTCGACGCTGAGCTGGCCCAGCCTTGTTGCCGCCAAAGGCAAAATCTATGCACCCAGCTTGCCGCACGGCCCGATAGTCGACTGTATGCACATTGGCTTGTGACCGCAGACAACTGTAGTACGTAATTTTTGCAGCCAGTGGCAGGCCAAATGGAACTTGAACCCCATTCCACACACCGATATTTCCTATGCCATTCCAAGAAAATGTGGCCGGCTGGTGCACAACATTGTAGACAAGATCGCCAGTTGTGGAATCGACGATCTCTGCTGTGAAGTAATAATAGTTATTGGGGATCGGGCTGATCCAAGTGTTGTCAAAACAACCATGATCTAGAATTTGCAAAGGGAGAAACACACAATCCGGACAAACATCCCTCAAACTAAAATTATCAATCAAAATCCGCTCCGCAAAGGGATCACGCGAGCGCCACACCAGCCCGACGTAGGTAAATGGGCTGCCGGGCGTGCCCGTCGTGCTCTTGCCGAGCGCATAAGCTGTCCTGTATGCGCTTGTGTTGGGGTTGAGCGCCGAGAAGCGGCTCCACGGATCGGTGGGCGCTCCCTCGATGCCGCCCGGTATGTCAAACGTAAACAGCACTTGCCCCAGACCTGCTGCCTCAAAGGCTGCGGGATCGTCGGCGTTGAAGCCTCGCACGTCGAGGTCGCTGTTGGTGAGCAACACGTAGAGCGTGCCGCCGTCGACAAATGAGTTGTTGGGGCTAGGGTCATAGACCTGGAAGTCAAAATCGCAGGCCACGAGCCGGTACTCCAAGGCATTCAGATTACCTGCAATCGCCCCATAATCAAAGGGATCGTCGTCGATCATGACATACTTGAGATGCGAGGAGGCGCCAAGCGGCTGATAATGGGGACCAAACCAGTCGGTTTGTGTACCGAGAGGTTGCACATCTTTCCACCAAGGTGTATGGATCCACTCCCCCGTCGCCTGCGGATAGATGGTATCTGTCGCGTCACCAAAGTCGGGCTGCATCACATATTCAGTGCCTGCGGGCTGTGCATACCCGATGACAACAAAGCCAGCCAGCAACACCTACAAAAAGAATGATTTCATAGAGAGGTGTGAGTGATCGCCAAGTATACTGCTGCAATTTATACAGATTATGTGATTTTGAAAAGTCAGTTTCGCTTACGTCCCTCCCGTGAATCATGCAACACACCTCCTCTACGATGTAACGCATTCCCCACAGGCAGCACCGACATTTGAACATAATCCTATTCTATTTTTTCCACTTAATACGATAATCCACATGGAGCCGCATACCCACAAGGAACCCTATACTGGTGTCACCATCGAAGAAGTCGACGGGACCACGCCGCGCGAACCATTTTTCACGCCGCCCACACCCAAGGCAGACAAGCCTAACGTGCCTAGTGTACCTGGCCATGAGACTGTCGGTGACGGCGAAGAATTTGAAGTCGTGAAGACAGAGGAATTTCCTGCACAGCCACACGAACATGGGTTCAGCGATCCCCAAGACAGCAAGCCTGCCTCGCTAGGCGATAACATCCCTAGCTCGATGGGCGACAGCGGTGGCGACACCGTCGTGGCCGAGTGATTACAAAATCACGTAGCTGAACCTGCGTTCTGAATTACATCGGGTAGGTACGCCATGCATGGCGTACCTACCCGATGTAATTCAGAACGCAGGTTCAGCTACGTGATTTTGTAATCA
>JANPHP010000355.1:0-6779 GCA_031424495.1 Bacteroidota bacterium
TCCCAACCACGCTCATCGGCCACGCCGTGCAAGTCGATCATCTGCCGCAGCGGCTGCTGCGGACGCCAGCCATTGTACCAGGGGCTATGCCACTGCACGATGCCGAGCAGCAGCAAAAAGCCCATCATCAAGGCGCTGAGCCGCGTGGGCAGCCCCCGCATCAAGGCCGATCCCACGAGCAAGGCAGCCACGAGCACGGGCAGAAAAAAGAAACGGCCCGCCATAAAATCCCCGCCGATCCGCAGGATGTAGAGCAGGTAGAGGGCTAGCCCGGCGGCGATGGGCCATTGTTTGCGCATGGGTCGCCAGCCGCAGACGCCCAGCGCGAGGGCGATGGTGGCCAGCGCCATCGGGTCGCGGCGCAGCGCATTCAGGTAATAATAAATGCCATGCTCCAGGTAGACGCTGTTGGCGATGCCGGCATTGAGTTTGGCGTAGGCGGTATTGGGGAAGGGGAAACCATAATAAAAGGTGGCGAACAATTCCCAGATGATGAAGGGCGACAAACCCAGCAGCACCGTGCTGATCGCCCGCAAGGAACGCATTCGCCAAAAAGTCACCGCCATCAGGGGAAAATACAGGAGGGCGGTGTCCATGCGGCTCACCAGGCCAAGCCCGCAGATCAGGCTCATCGTCAGGAGCTTGCGGTACCCCTCTCCCCTGTCGATCGCCACCGCGACAAAAGCCGTGAGCAGGCATCCATTCAGCACATTCTCCAAACCAGAGGTCGCATATTCCACAAAACTCGCCGACCAGCCCAGCAAAAACACCATCATCACCCCTGCCCAACTCCCCTTAAAAATAAAACGCTGCATCAACCACACCGTTGCCCCCAACAACACCAGCGAAAAGCCTATGGCGCTAAAATAAGACTCACCCGTGACGGCATAAATCCCTGAAAATAAGAGCATCCACAAGGGATTGGTGAAGGTCTGCACGCGCTCGCCCACGTTGTACACGGGCCCGAAGCCGTGCACGAAGTTGTGGCAGGTGCGAAATGTGATGTAAGCGTCGTCGCTCACCCAGGCATTGAGCAGCGCGACCGCGAGTAGCAAAGTCGCCGACAGCCACAGCCAAGGCTTGGCGGCAGTATCCTCCCAAGAGGGCCATGTTGAGGGTTGCTTCATGCAGACGCAGATCAGGGACGCAAGATCGGCTTTTTTTGGCGGATGTTTTTTTTGGGGGGGAAGTGGCTGCTACTTTGAGGTAAGTAACCGTCGTGTCATGTCGACCGAATCGAAGATGTAGCGGAGACATCTAGCGCCTATCGATACACCTGCGACTAATTGGCCCATCGGATGCAGCACTCGCGGCTGGAATTGCAAATAGGAGCTTTCAAGCGGGAAGTGCTACTGAAGGCGCTAGATTTGCTCATGAGCGCTTTTCCTTCAAAGGAATTCGCGGGTGCTTCGCAATTCTCCGCTACGTGATCGGCTCGCTGCGCTCCCTCGATCACTCCGGTCGAAATGACATTACCTTTCTCCAAATTACCGGCAAAGATCCAGATAAGCATTTTAATAAAACAACCTGTACATACCCAACGCTGGCAAAACACCCAGTATAAATATCGCAACCAATTCAAATATTTTTTTCTTGATATTCTGAGCGGTTACATTCAAATAGATGCTTGATGCCCAGATTATAAATATGATTGAGTATAGGCCGTAAAAAATGAGCAAAATTATTTCGAAGCCCTCGTGCATTACTTTTTCGCCAGCAGCAATCTGCTTTTCTATTTCGATTGTTAAGATATGCTCTCGGTATAAGCAAAACGGAATGACAGTGATGATTATAACTAAAAATAAAACTGCTGTTATTTTAATGTATTTCATTCTGCGCTTATTTTTTCTAACCTTGCTGCTCACGTTTTGCAACTACAAGTAGTTGGTGATTTCGGAGAACAAAACTGTCTGCGGAGCACTGAACTTGACACGAAGTACATGGCTTCATTTAACTACTGAACCCGTTTTTTCGTCAAACGCCTTTTAGTGGCCGCCATTTTTCAGTATTGTCAGTCACTACAATTATATTTTAAGAACTCTTCTTCCTAATCTTATTAGTTCGTCATACTTATCACATATTTGGAGTTTCGTTTTGTGTAAATCACTAACAACTTCCCGAAATCTTTCAGGTTGTTCAAGTTCCCATTCTGGCGGAACAGTCTGCCGTCCGTTGTTTGTAGGAAATGTTTGAACGGCAATTTGCCCTGTAAAATCACCTACCGAATTAAAAAGCGACATTTTAATTTTTTCCAATTCAGGGTTTAGAAATTCAAAATCAGATTTTGTGCATTCCTGTTCAAAATTATCAAGGTCTTCAATTCTGTCAGCGTCAAAGCTAAACCCAGCAAAATTATTGTGCCTTAAAAAATATATTGCCCCAGTTTGAGGCAACAATTCAGTTCTTATTTTTTCAAATAGTTGACGATCAAGTTTGATTGTCTCATCATCATATTGGAATGAAGATCTCTTATATTTTTGACGTAACCCGAATAATATCAGCAATACTATTATGCCAATTGTCAAACACCAAAGCTTTATATTGAATGTCCAAAAATTTGTCCAAGCTGCTTGAAAATTTATGTCATTGATTCTAGCTGATATTAGTGCCCAAATAACGGAGCCGATTGCTAAAATAATTGCAGAAATTACTTTACTCAAAACAGGGTCTGTCCATATCTTTTTAAGTTGTTTCACTATCGCTTCTTTATCGTCTTAGAGGATTGCCAGCTAATATCCCGCTTCACGCAACCAGTTGCGCAAAGCACTCCAAATCCAGCCGTTTGACGAATCGCATCCTTCATATCTCCAGCCAATCTACAGAAAATCCGAATCCCAACAAACCCAAACCACAAAAAATCGTTCAACGCATGCCTTCTTTTCAAGACTCAATTCCGCTAAACCTTCAATTCCATCACAACCTTCTTAAAAATCACCTCAATTCCAAATTCAAAAGTTCGATTCGAGCGGAGTCGAACCTAATCAGGTTCTTTTCCTGCTTTGACGAATTTGTCATACGCCCTTTCATACCTCATATAAGCCGAACAAAAAAATGTGTCAGAGTTAGCTTCATTCGACTATTGTATTTTCCTCTTGCAATTGTTGCAGGTTTAAGGACAGATGCGCTGCTTTGATCAAATAATGTACATAAGCATTTTTGGGACGAGTTTCTTCAGATCCTCCTTCTTCGCCTGTTCTATCAGTTTTTAAAGCAACATTGGCTGCTTTAGAAGCAGACCCATTTGCATGATCTTTACTATACACGCTGAGAGAGTGGGAGTGTTTTGCAAACGTATCCTTTTGAAAGGATCCAACTTGGTTGCCAGATTGACCATAATAATCATCAGGATAAAGTTTCTTCCGATCACGGGCATCTGGGTCATTTGGTGATTCAAATGCGACTCCTCTTAAAAATAAACCTTGAAGGTTTGGTAGTCTAAAAGTATAGCCTGTAGTAGAAACATTGCCACCCCAAGCCAAACTAAGAGCTTTGCATATTTTAAAAAGCGGTTTTGATTCATCAGTTGTAATCAAATACTCTTTCCCATCACAAAGCAGCCAGCCACTTTCAGCCAACGTGTTCGCATTTTCTAGTCCTGACAAATACTCTGATTCTGAAATATCACCATGAATTTGCTTCGCTCCTTCGTAGGATTGCTCAAAATAAAAGTAATACCCAGCAAAAGGTATTATTGTTCCAATTGGTGTATCGCTGATATATGCCATATTATCTTTGATTAAATGAATACCTTAAATAATCGATAGCTCCCTCTTCACGCAACCAGATGCGTAAAGCACTCCAAATCCAGCCGATTGACGAATAAAATCCTTCATATCTCCAGCCAATCTACAAAAAATCTCAATCCCAACAAACCCAAACCACAAAAAATTGATCAAAGAATGCCATCATTGAAAGCTTCAACCCATCATTCCCCCAAATCTCTCCACCATCACAACTTTTCTAAAAACCACCTCCATCCCCAATTCATTCGTCAGCAGATCGCGCTTGCGGCACAAAAGTGGGTACACAAAGCCCGAGAATTTTGGCATCTAGCCACTGAATGCGCATGTGGCTGAGCGCGTCTTGCCTGTGCCCGAGGCTTGTGCCTGCCTCGAACAGGTGCGACGCTCGGCCTAATTCCACGGCCCGGCTTGTGTCACTTGCCTAAACGTGGTCCCATCAAAGCGATACAATCCACCCGAAAAGCCAAACCACATCCTGCCTTTGCGGTCTTCCAGGATGCTTTGAATGGCAAAATATTTGATCAGATCATATTTCCCGTCGATGGCCTTGAACAAATCGAATTGCTCGCCATCGTAGCGGTAGCCGCCCAAACCCAAGGCACCGATCCAAACATCCCCCATATTTGTTTTGTAGAGGGAATAAACATCACTTTTGGTGAGCCCCTTCACGTCAGGGAAATGCGTAAATGTCTTCCCGTCGTAGCGACTGACGCCACCCTCTTGGATGTATTCCGGGAAGTCGGATGTGATGCAGGCAAACCACATATTCCCCTGATTGTCTTCGACAATACGGCTCACATTGTTGCTGCGAAGCCCATCTTTGGGGGTGAAATGGGTGAAGGTCTTGCCGTCATATTTGCACGCGCCAAAACCATCTCTCGCAAACCAGATATTGCCTTTGCGGTCCTCAGTGAGGCTCCAAATTTTGCCGAGTTTCATTTTGTAAGAAGGATAGGCCATCACGGGGTTGGGGAGCTTGAATTCAGCGAAAGAATCACCGTCCAAACGGAATGCGCCTTCTGTCGTTCCAGCCCAAATATTTCCTTTGCGATCCACCAGCATTTTGCAGCCTGAGCCGCGCAAACCATCAGATTCGGTGAAATTGGTAAAGGTTTTTCCATTAAATCTGCTCACACCGGCATGCGTGCCAAACCACATATTCCCCGCTGCGTCTTGCGCGATGCCGGGAACGGTATTGTCTACCAGGCCGTCCTTGGTGGAAAAATAGGTCAATTCCTTCCCATCATACCGCACCACGCCATCTGTCACGGTGCCAAACCACAGGTTCCCCTGCTTGTCCTCAAATATCTCCACGATGTATTCGGAAATGGGCGCAGTGTCATTGGGCTGCGTGCTGTGTGTCGAGGGAGCCGGGGACGGTTCCTGCCTTGGCGGTTGCGCCGCTGAGGCGTTGGGTTTTTCCTGTGTTTTGCAGGAGCTAGCTGCGCAAGTAATCACGAGCAACAAAAGAATAGAAGCGAATAGCGTGCTGTATTTCATTTCCCAGGTAATGTACGAGCAATTTGCAATAAGTCCAATGTTGGGACTATGCCATCAAAATTGTCGTTTGCTCCATTCAATTGTCCTTGCTGTCCAAATCCGCTTGTGAACTTGCATCGCGCTTGCGAAACAACTCAATGAAACACCCGATTTGAAGGAAGTCACGGCCAGTTTCATCGTTGATTTTGTAGTCAAATTAGATCTCTCGCTATAATGTTTTCCAAAATTGTTCATTGGAGACGCTGTCATTTTGCTTCATATTCGGAAAAGGTAGTAAAGGTTTTTCCATCAAAGCGGCTCAATCCAAATGCTCTTGTTCCGAGCCAAAGATTTCCGTCTTGATCTTCCAAAATACTACGAACGGCATTGTTTACGAGTCCATCTGTCGTTGTGTAGTTTTTTAAAGTCTTTCCATCATAGGAGAAGAGACCGCCTTCATCTGTTCCTAGCCAAAAGATCCCCTTTTTATCTTCCAAAATTGAAATTATGCTATATTTACCAAGTACTTCATTCTGGCTAAACGATGTAAACGCTTTCCCATCATAGATGCAAATCCCATGCCTTCTCGTGGCAAACCAAATATTTCCAGATTTATCTTCTGTCATAGAATAAATCATATCATCAGTAATGTAGTCTGGTGAGTGGACATATTTTGTTTCGACCAAGGAATAAGCATTGCTTCTTTCATCTTCAGAATAAGAATAATAATAGGCAGATGGAGCAAAGTGAGTGAGGATTTTTCCATCGTGTCGCCATGCCCCGCCTCTATTGAAAGAACCGAACCAGACATTCCCCTTTTGATCTTGGATGATATCACCAATATATTGCTCGACCTTGTCACCAAAGAATGGGTGATTGTACTTATAAAGAATATTGGAAAGGTGGGTTCCATCGTACCGATAAACTCCTTTATTCATCGCACTAAACCAAATGTTTCCATCTCGATCTTCCAAAAGGGCTATAATCCTAAAATTGTTCAAACTATCCGCTTCGAAGTATTTGCTGAAAATTTTCCCATCATACTTGCATATTCCTGCGTTTGTACCAATGAGGATATTCCCCAATTTGTCCTGAATAATGGAACTCGCAGTATTGTCCAAGAGTCCATTTTGCGTTGTGAAATTGGTGAATGATTTTCCATCAAAGCAGTAAACGCCTTCTCCAGTTGTACTGAACCAAAGGTTGCCATCTCGGTCCTGCAACTCACAAGCTATATTTCCTGACGTAGCACCTAGTGTCCGTACTATTTTGGGGTGATCGCCATCAATTGGTGTTGGTCGATTTGGTTTGTCATTTGTTGAGCCTGTTTTGACTTGTCCACTGCAGGATGAAACAACAAATAATAACAACAGCAATAGGTGATTTGTATTGAGGAAATTGCTACTCATTTTTTCAGATGTTAAATAATATTAATTAAATCAATGTCTGGCCGAATGTGATCGTTGGAAGCTCTCTATGGTGGCAGCTAACACCCCGTTTGACGCAACTTGTGCATAAAAAACTCCCAATCCACCTGCTTGACGCATGTTTTTCTCC
>JANPHP010000356.1:0-4002 GCA_031424495.1 Bacteroidota bacterium
TGCCGCCTCCTATCGGTCAAGACCTCGATCAATATGACGCCGCTCATCTATTTTGGCTATAAAAGCATCGTCTATGCCGCTGACAATGGTGCCCAAATCCAAAACCTCTCTTGGGGTGGTGGCGAGGCCGAATGTCGGATGTGTGCCGATGCAGTCCAATACGCTTCTGTGAACAAAGGCTGCCTCGTCGTCGCTGCCGCTGGCAATACGCCTTCCCAAATCAACTTCTACCCAGCGAGCTATCCAGAAGTGCTGTCGGTGGCTGGCACGCAACAAAATGATGCTTTCTGGCTCAGCGCCTCCAATTTTGGCAGCACCTGGAGCTATTTCGTCGATGTCTGCTCCCCATCCCGCGACATCTTGACCACCACAACCGACGCCGGCCTCTACAGCGCCACAGGCACATCGCTCGGAGCACCGATCGCCTGCGGCATCGCAGGTCTCGTCAAGTCGCAATTCCCCAATCTCAACAACCACCAAGTCGGGCAAATGGTACGCATGGGTTCAGATGAGAATGTATATTCCATCAACAACGGCAACCATTTGGAACAAATGGGGCGTGGCCGCGTCGATGGCTTGGGAGCGCTCACCTATACAGGGCCAGCAGTGCGTACCGTCCAGGTCGATTTTGATCCAGGTTCCGACGGATTGATCCAAGCAGGCGACACCGTCGAGGTGCGCGTGCGCTTTGTAAACTTCCTGGATCCAGTCCAAAATCTGCAAATCGACCTCACTACCCCCAGTTTTGCACAAGTGCAGATCCTGCACGGCAATGTCGGAATCGGTACCCTCGGCACGATGGACACCGTGAGCAATTGGATGGCGCCGTTCAAAATCCGCATCCTCCCTACCGCAACAGCTGGGAGCCTAGCCTACCTTCGCTTTGGATTTAATGGCGACCAGTATGTCGATTGGGAATACCAAGGCTTGAAGGTACAGCCTACCTACATAAATATTGACGCCAATCGGCTTGAGACATCCATGGATGGCAAAGGCCGTTGGGGATATACCAATTTCCCAGCGCTCTCCAATGGACTTGGGCTCTCTATCGACGGCAATGGCTTGATGAACGATGCGGGCTTCATGCTCGGCAAGGATGCCGCACACGTTTCCAACAACTTTGAAAATCAATCTGGAGGAGCCGACAATCATTTTACCAACTTGGTACCGATCTCCCGCACACTCGGCGGTCAAGTGGCTGATTTGGAGGCCTACACCAGCTATTCCGACGCAGGGGCCGGTGCCAATGCCATCGGTGCCGTCGTGAAGCAACACACTTACCAATGGACGATGCCTGGCGACGACAATTATGTGATTCAAGAATACACCATCCGCAACCCTACCAACACGGCCATGAACGGCTTGTATGCTGGGATGTACTACGATTTGGATGGGTTTTGGCGCTCCCAAAACGTGAGCCGCTATGATACGCTTGCACGCTGCATCTACAACAAGATTGATACATTTGTCACGCTCTGGGACATCGGCATCACGCTCTTGACACCCGACAGTTTGCGGGGATATGCTTGCAGCACAGCAACTTGGGGCTATACCCAAGCTGACAAATGGAATGCGCTTACGAGTCCGCCGCAGGCGGCAGCACTTACGCATACCAATCTCGCACAATTTGCAGGGGCGGGTCCCTTTAACATTGCGCCGGGCGACAGCCATGTAGTAGCTTTCGCGATCCTCGTTGGCGACAGCCTCACGCACCTGCGCACGACCCGGCAAGCAGCTTACGACAAATATTGGTGCGTGGTGCGCGGCGGGATGAATCCGCAAGTGAATCTTGGCCCTGATATCCTCAATTGCGGCAATACGGCGCCCGTGACCCTCGATGCTGGCCCAGGCCAAAACAGCTATCAATGGAATACTGGTGCAACGACACAGACCATCACGGTGGGCAGCGGCAACTATTGGGTGGGCACAACCGATGTGAATGGCTGCGAAGATTACGACCGCATCAACGTGACATTGAATCCTGGAATGGTCGCCAATTTCAACGCCAGCGCTGGCCCTTACTATGTAGGCGTGCCCGTTACCTTTTCAAGCACCTCGATTGGCAGCATGGAGTGGGGTTGGGATTTTGGCGATGGCAGCAACCTCTGCCCGATCAACGAAACCGTGCAGCATACATTCACCGCGCCCGGCACCTACCAAGTATGCATGGGCGCAGGGAATTGTGTCTGCTTTGACACGATGTGCATGACCATTACGGTCGATACGCTCGTGAGCAGCTTGGATGCGCAACCGCTAGGGCGCCTGAATGTATATCCGATTCCCGCAGATGATCGCTTGACTGTCTTGTTGGAGGATGCAGCAATCGGTACGGTAAGTTTCAGCCTCTGCGATATCGCCGGCCGCAAATTGCAGGCTTGGCAGCTCGAGAAGCAAAGCCACGCCTTGCAAACTACGATTGATTTGGCACAACTGCCTGCAGGTGTCTATTTCCTGCAAGTGCAACATGAGCTTGGAGCCTATACCCGCAGGGTGTTGGTGGAATAAGGGATTCGCAGTATGCAAAATAAAATCGCCCCCCAAATCGGCATCTAGCCATTTGGGGGGCGATTTTATTTTGAAGAATGCTGCTTACGCTATTCGGATGTGGTCGCTGCATTCCTAAAATCAGAACTCCTAAAATGGCGCTAACTGAATGGGAGGAGTTCGGTCATTCACGCGCAATGAAGCTTTCCTAAACCGTGACGTACTTGATATTCTTATTCATACTGCTAGCGATGGGCCTTGCCTATCGCTAGCAGCTTTCACCCTCAGGGCTTTTGGACTCGCCAACAGGCCTGAAAGGCCGAAAGCTATCAGCCTAGGGCAAAGCCCTAGGCGAAGACGGCAAGCAAATATCCAAAGCCCTGCAAGGGCGAAAGCTAACAACAGTGCTAGCAAGCCCCGCTTGGAACAGTACCATTGCCCGAGGCCTTCTTCAAATCCGCTCGATTTCAGTTTGCGCGAGTAATGCTTCAGGTCTTCAATTTCTGGGGCACGTCAGGCATTCCTAAAATACCGATCCTTCTGCCGAAGAAACCAAGACTCAAAATAACGATGGTTAGCCCAAGCGATCGCCACGAGCACCAGCAAGTAAACCACAAATTGAACCAAGCGCAGCAAGAGGCTGTCACTCAGGGGCATGAAGTGCTCCAGCACAAGCAGCAGCGGCCAATGAAAGACATATAATCCGTAGGAGATGCGGCCTGTCTCGCGTGCGGCGCCTGTAGTCGCGAGGCGTTTGATCCAGAGGTAATCAGCGCCGTAGAGTACAAGAATCATGCATCCTCCAAAACACAGGTAGACAGCCGAATAGCCCCATAAATGGAAGCCATCAAGCATCGAGCTCATGGGAAATCCCAGATGAATGGGCCATTCGCTGAGGTTGCCGAGCGCGTAGCGCGTGACCTCGCGCACCACGATGACGATGGCGGGAATCGTGAGCAACGTTCCCCACAGCACAGGCTTTTGCCGCCAAGGGCCTTGAATCACCGCAGCCAAGACTGCCCCGATAGCAAAGGCATCGACGTGCCCGAAGGGTAAGTAATAGATGAGCTTACCGCCACTAGTAGCCTGTGAACCAAAGCATTCTCCCAGCAAAGGTTCATAGCCACGAATCACCGGAGCAAGCAAAATCAAGCCCAATGAAGCCCAAGCGATCCACTTGCGGCCCAATACCCACACCAAAATCGGCCAAAACAGGTAAAACTGCTCCTCTGTAGATATGCTCCACAGGTGGTGAAAAGTCTGCTCTAATCCCGCCTGATGCGCAAAAGCCATGTAGAAGTTGAAACTGAATGTCGCCAACCAAGGCAATTGTTTACCCGTACCCGTCGGGAAGCCAGTCAACAACCAAACGGCTACAACAAAAAGTACAAATCCAAAATAAAGCGGAAAGATGCGTAAGCTGCGACGCCAATAAAACCGTCCCAAAAATTGCCCCAGACCAAGGCTGCGGGCATCGAGCAAAATCGATGTGATCAGATAGCCGGACAATACAAAAAA
>JANPHP010000357.1:0-98725 GCA_031424495.1 Bacteroidota bacterium
ACCTTGCGGTCCACGTCGATGTTGCACATCTCTTTGATGCGCAAGCCCTCGGGACTCAGCTCATGGCATTTGAGATTCACCTTCACATCCCAATCCTGCTCATCAAACAGTTTGTTGTAGAATGAGAACTCGGCATACACATAGGTAAGCTCGGTGCTTTCAAACACACGGCGGTATTTCTTTTTCCCCTCGGCGAGCCACTCTGTGGAGGCATAGCACTTGAGATCTAAGAATTTATAGGCTACAAAGCCAGGACCTTTTTCTAGCGACATAAGGCAGTGATAATTCTGCAAATAAACAAAGAGGGGTAAATTTAGGAATTGGGAACGGATATTGGGGAATTGAATTTTTGAAAATTTACAGCCCGAGCCCGTCGCTCATTCCATTGAATGCGGGACAAGGCTATCGATAAGACGCCTCCAGCGTCGGAATGTAAACCATCCCCCTTGGCATCAACCCAACAACATCACTATCAACTACTTAATCAGCGAATTCACGGTAGCCTCCACAGTTCCAAGCTCCCTCCTAGCAGCCAAACGGAACTCCTCCAGCCCTACACCCCATCCAGCGGCTTGCGTCGGTCGGCTCCAATTTCCCGAAATTTGCCGGGCGGCATGCCGGTGACCTTTTTGAATTGGTTGCTCAGGTGGGCCACACTGCTGTAGCCCAGCCGGTCAGCGATCGCGGTGAGGGTCAGCTCATCGTAAACGACTAGTTCTTTGGCCTTCTCGATTTTTTGGAGAATGATGAATTGCTCGATGGTCACGCCCTCCACCCCTGAAAACAGCGTGCTGAGGTATTTGTAGTCGTAATGCAGCGCATCTGCGATGAGTGCCGACCAGCTGATGTGCTGCTGAAAGAGATTTTCATGCTGCACCTTTTGGATCACCAGATTCTTGATCGCCTCGATCATGCGGCTTTTGCGGTCATCGATCAGTTCAAAGCCAAGCTGATGCAATCGCAATCCAAGCAATGCCTTCGCCTCCTCCGTCAACTCCGACATCGGCAAAGTCACCCACCCCATGCCCGTCTGAAAATTCTCGTAGCCCAATTCATTGAAAACCGTCACAACCGCAGCGATGCAGCGGTTGCAGACCATATTCTTGATGTGAAGCGTGAGCATAATTATGAGCAGAATTTACAGAATTTTCCGAACCAGCGTTAGTGTTGAATTCTGAGCCTAAATTACAGAATTCTAGAGAACCAGTATTCGCATCGAATTCCGAGCAGGATTTGAAGAATCGGAAGCTCAACACAACCAATCCAGCCCAACAAATCCTAAACGCCCAGCAACGTAAGCTCAACACAACCAATCGAAGCAAGAAATCCTAACCACCCAGAATTCAACACAAGAATAGATTCTGTAAATTCTGGTTCCCGCCCAGTATTCAACACAAGAATTGATCCTGCAAATCCAGCCCAAGCCCCAAAACAAGACAAGCCACCCTAACTACCCAAAATTCAACACAAGAATAGATTCTAAAAATTCTGCAAATTCTGCTCAATTTTGTACCATGTGCGGGATACTTGGATACTACAAAGCCACGGGCTTCACCCAAAAAGACATCGTGCAGGGGCAGATCGCCCTGCAGGCGCTCAACCATCGGGGTCCCAATGGTGAGGGTATCTGCCTGATCGATACCAAGCTGGGCAAGAGTTGGATCCTGCAGACCGCCGATACGCCTGCGGGCGTGCCTTGTGACCTGACGCTGGACCAATACCAAGACCGCAGCGCCGACATGATGCTGGCGCAGAAGCGTTTGAGTATTTTCGACCTGTCCATCCGCGGCCACCAACCGATGCGCGATCACAAGGAAAATGTGATCATTTTCAATGGAGAGGTCTACAATTTCATCGAGCTGCGCGAGGAATTGAAGCTCAACGGGCATCGCTTCACCACCCAATCTGATACCGAAGTGGTGCTCGCAGCCTACCGCGAATGGGGCGCAGGCTGTTTTCAGCGCTTCAATGGCATGTGGTCCATTGTGATCTGGGACGCGATCGACCGCAAAGTGATCGTGAGCAACGACCGAATCGGCGTGAAACAGCTCTACCAATGGGCCGCCGCCAATGAGTGGATGCTCGCTTCTGAAATCAAAGCCATCCGCACCCTGCCACAGGCAAGCACGGCCCTCGACATCGAGGCCACCAATTATTTCTTGCGTCACGGTCAGATCGACCTCAATGACCAGACCCTGCTCAAGGCCGTCCACAAATTTGCGCCCGGTCATGCCGTCGTGACATCGGCGGCAGGACTCTCGTCTGCTGAGCCTTTCAGCTTCTGGAATTTGCCCAAGGGCCGCACCCGCAAGATTTCGCTGGAGGATGCAACTGCCGAGTTACGCAGCCTGCTCGACGACTCCATCCGGCTGCGCATGCGCAGTGATGTACCCTGGGGCACGACGCTGTCGGGCGGGCTCGACAGCAGCAGCATCATCTACGCTGCCCACAAGATGCGCAAAGCCATGGGTGAAAACAGCCCCATGCATACTTTCACGGCCGTTTTCCCAGGGCAAGCTGGCGACGAATCTGAATTTGTGCAGTTCATTGCCCAAGACATCGGCCTCGATGCACGCTATACCAATCCGCTGGAGCGCTTTGATTTTGAAGACTTTGCGCGCTTCATGTACCACCAAGACCTGCCTGTCGTGAGCACCTCCATGTATGCGCAGTGGGCTGTGATGAAGGCAGTAGGTCAATCTGAGGTCACGGTTTTGCTCGACGGGCAGGGCGGCGACGAATTGTTTGGCGGCTACCACCATCATTTTTACAAATACGGTCGCAGCCTGCTGCTCCAAGGCCGATTTGCCGCCTACAATCAGTTGGTGGATGAATACTGCGCGCTCAAGGGATGGGAAGTGAAGAAGGTGAAGCAGACCATTTTGCGGGATGTGAAGCTCTACCTGAAACTCAAGCTCGGCGGCAAAATGCCCGGCCCGCCTCAAATCACAGCCTGGAATGCCGCCGCATCGCTGGTCGATGTCTTGAAATTGGACCTGCGCTCCACGATCATGCCCAGCCTCCTGCGCTACGAGGACCGCAACTCGATGGCATTTGCCGTCGAGGCACGCCTGCCATTCCTCGATTACCGCATCGTCGAGTTTGCAATGACCCTGCCCGACGAATACAAGATTCAAAAAGGCTGGCAAAAATACATCCTGCGCGAGGCCATGCCCGACATGCCCGAAAAGATCCGTTATCGCAAAGACAAGAAAGGATTCACGACGCCTCACGATGAGTGGATGACGCAATTTCGGGCGCAGTTTGAGGGCTATGCCCAAGCCGCGCTCGATGCTGGCGTGAAAAATCCCTGGCATGGCAAGCAACTCGCGCAGCTCGACAGCGCGCAGTTGTTTCGCATGGCAAGCCTCGGGGCTTGGCTGAAGGGTCGTTGAGCCCTTTGGGGCAGCGCGTATCGTACCGTACGGTTGGGGCTGGGCTTGCCCTGCCCCAACGGTACGGCTGCCCCAACGAGACGACTGCCAACCCAAATTTGGTTTGCTCCCCTGCCCTTCCTTAACTTCGCGCTTGGTTCAGGATATAGATTGCAGCGCCGGCATGCCCGATCAGAAGAGGAAAATCTTGTTTATCGCCCACCATTTCCCGCCGCTCGGCGGGCCAGGCGTGTACAGGGCCACGCGATTTGCGCAGCACCTCACAGAGATGGGTTATGATTTGCATGTGCTCACCGTCGCGCTGAGCGACATCCAAGAAGGCGCCTATCCCCCTGACTTGTCGATGGAGAAGTCATTGCCCGAGGGCCTCAAGGTCACCCGTGTATCGATCCGCTACCCGGTGCAGCTGCGCGATCGGCTGGTGAAAATGCGGCTCATGCGCATCGTTTGGAGCCTGTTTTGGTTTCGGTGGTGGGAGCCCTCGGCACGCTGGCCCCGCCATGCCCTGAAACCCGCCATGGACATCATCGAAAAGGAAGGCATCGACACGGTCTGGACGAGTTCCGGGCCATTTGCGGCGACCTTGCTGGGCTATCGCCTGCGCAAACGCTGCAAGGTCAAATGGGTTGCCGACCTGCGTGACCCCTTCACCGAGGCCTATTTCTGGATCTGGCCCACCAAATGGCACTGGTATTTCAGCCGATGGATGGAGCAGCGCATTTGGGGCAAGGCCGACAAACTCGTGGTGACCTGCCCTGCACTGCGCGAACAATACATCCGCCGAGGCATCACCACCGCCGACAAAATCGCCGTGATTACCAATGGCTACTGAAAAGGACTCCATACTCAGGCTGGGATTTGGCGGCACGCTGTTTCGCCACAGGCCGGGAATCGATGACCGACGCTCGGCACTCGCCCGCATCAAGGATTGGTTTTGGGCCTACAAGCCCGATTTTTTCATTCCCACCTCCCGCTGCGGACTCTACCTCTTCCAAGCGATCGCCCGATTCAAGGTAAAATATCCTGAATTGGTGCCATTGCTCAAGGTCGACATCTGGGGCAATATCGATCCAGAAAACCAGCGCCAAGTACTGGGCATGGGGATCCAAGACATCGTGACCATCGAGGGTTACCGTGAGCGCGGGGCCTCTCGCGCCAAGTTGGATGCTTGCGATGCGCTTTTTTTACCCCTAGAGCTGGCCAAAGCGGGGTACAAACCACTGCTCATTCCCGGCAAAGTATTCGAATACCTGCAAGCAGGCAAACCCGTGCTCACGATCGGGCAGGATTCAGACGCCGTCGACATCATGCGCTTGTCAGGCTTGGGCATCATTCACCGCCCGGAGGATGTGGATGGCATCGCCGATAGCCTGCGCGACCTCATTCTCGCCAAAGCCCATCTTGCTGAGCAATACGTTCCCGACTCCACTTACATCGCACAGTTTGATTTCAAGCAATTGTCCAAGAAGTTGGCTGTGATTTTGGATGAGTTGTGATGCGAGTGTTTGATTTACAGAATTTCCGGACTTGTGCCTAAGATTGAGGCCCAGCAGCATTGTTGGCGCAGGCTGAAATCTCCTTGATTTTCTCAAGATCTCAGATAATTGTGCTATTTAGGGCGGGGCTTGCATGAACTTCCATTTTGCTTATGCCCTTACAGGGCTTGCTGATTGTGTATATGCTTCAAAGCATAGGGCTTTGCCCTATGCTGGTGGCTTGTGCCCTTACAGGGCTGGCGACAATGGCAATGGATGACCGATGCAGGGGTGGCCAATGCAAGGCTGATCAATGCGGGGTGGCCATAAAGGTATTGCCAATCCAGGGCTGATCAATGCGGGGGTGCTCAATGTGGGCTGATCAATGCGGCGCTCTTAACCACTGCTACAGCCCTGCAAGGGCGCAAGCTCCTAGCGATGGGCAAAGCCCATCGTCAAGCGGCACACACACGAACCATAGCCCTGCAAGGGCGAAAGCTACTGACCACTAAGACTCTATTGACCACCGCTACAGCCCTGCAAGGGCGCAAGCTCCTAGCGATGGGCAAAGCCCATCGTCAGGCGGCACACACACCATAAACAGCCCTGTAGGGGCGAAAGCGCTATCGAGTAATATTGAAAACGCCTCCCAATCAGCTTGCATTAAATCCGGAATTCGCATTGATCAGGCGGAATGCCATCATTCGCCCAACGTTTTCGTGGGCATGAACGAATAGGAAAGGCATCACGCATCGCCCCAATGGTGGTGCACCAATTCGCGCAGCAAGAGCTCCAACCACTGCGCATCATCGGCATCAAAATGGGCCAAATGCTCTGAATCCACGTCGAGCACGCCGACGACTTGTTCGCCGTGGATCATGGGCACGACGATTTCTGAGCGACTGAGGCTGGAACAGGCAATATGTCCAGGAAATTGCTCGACATCCGCGACGACCAAGGTTTCCTTGTGCAGGGCCGAGGCGCCGCAGACGCCCCTGCCAATGGCGATGCGCGTGCAGGCGAGCGGCCCTTGGAATGGCCCGAGCACCAATTCGCCTTCTTTCATGAGGTAAAATCCGACCCAAAAGAAGCCAAATGCTTCTTTGAGAACGGCCGCGACATTGGCGAGATTTGCAATGAGGTCGGGTTCGTCGACGATCAGGGAGCGAATTTGCGGGAGCAGGCTCTCGTATTGCTCAGCACGTGAGGCGACTGGAAGGATGGAAATTGATTCGGCCATAGCATGGAAAACCCTAGTGTCTGGAAAGTGTTTCGTAAATTGCAACGACTTTGCCAAACCCTGTGGTTACGGCATCGTCTTTGCAAATATGCACTTTGATTGATTCCAGCGTTTCATTTGAAAAAAACATAAGCGTATGAGACCATTTTTGAAGCCGGCGATTCTGCTGGCGATGTTGTTTGTGATCGCCTCCCCGGTCGCTTGGGCCCAAAAAACCAAGATCAAGGAGACGGCAAACTTCAAATCCTTTCCCCAAACCTCGACAGACGGCAAATACACTTGGTTTTCAGTGGGCGGTGACCCGCTCAACACCAGGATGTACACCCTCAAGAATGGGCTGCGGGTATTCATGACCGTGAACAAGAGCGAGCCACGTATCCAAACCAATATCGCAGTGCGCACCGGTAGCACCAATGATCCCAAGGATTGCACGGGCCTCGCGCACTACTTGGAGCATATGCTCTTCAAGGGCACCGACCGCTACGGTTCGCTGGACTACGCCAAGGAAAAACCACTCCTCGACCAAATCGAGGCGCTTTATGAAACCTATCGCGCCACCAAAGACGAAGGCAAGCGCAAGGAAATCTATGCGCAGATCGACAAAGTCTCTGGCGAAGCCGCCAAATTTGCGATCGCCAATGAGTTTGACAAAATGCTCAGCTCCATCGGCGCAAAAGGCACCAACGCTTATACCTCCAACGAGCGCACGGTCTATGTGAACGACATTCCAAGCAACATGATCGCCAAGTGGATCAAGATCGAGTCTGAGCGTTTCCGCAATCCGGTGTTGCGCTTGTTTCACACCGAGTTGGAGGCTGTCTACGAAGAAAAAAACATCAGCCTCGACAATGACCGCCGCACCGCATTTGCCAAACTGTCTGAGGGCCTCTTCCCAACCCACAACTATGGGCAGCAGACGACGATCGGCACGGTCGAGCACCTCAAAAATCCATCGATCAAGAAGATCAAGGAGTATTATGCGGCCTACTATGTCCCCAACAACATGGCGATCTGCATCTCGGGCGATTTCGATCCCGACCAAGTGATCAGGCTCATCGACGAGGGTTTTGGCAGCTACCAAACCAAGGATGTGATGCGCTACCAAGGGACCACCGAGGCCCCGATCTCGAGCATCAAACGCATCAATGTCACGGGTCCTGAAGCAGAATTTGTAAACATCGGCTTTCGCCTGCCCGGCGTGGGCCACCCTGACTTGCCAGCGATCGAGATGATCGATTACATGCTGAGCAACAGCACCGCCGGCCTCATCGACTTGAATCTGGTGAAGCAGCAGCGCGTCTTGGAGGCCTATGGCTACTCCTCGATCATGACCGATTACGGCATGCACATCCTCGGCGGCTCGCCCAAGGAAGGCCAGAAACTGGAGGAAATCGAGACCATGCTCATCGCCCAGCTCGAGCTCATCAAGACTGGCAAGTTTGATCAGTCACTGGTGAATGCGGTCGTGAATGACATGGAGATCCAGCAAATGCGTCAATATGAAAGCAACCGTGGCCGCACCGGCGATTACATCGAGGCTTTCATCACCAACCAAAACTGGGAAGACTACATCCAACGCATCGACAAGATGCACAAGCTCACCAAGGAAGACATCGTGCGTGTGGCCAAGCAATACTATGGCAACAACTACGTGGTTGTCTACAAGCGGATCGGCGAACGCGAAGCTGTGCAAAAGGTCGTGAAGCCTGCCATCACCCCCGTTGAGGTGAACCGTGAGGCCAAGAGCGATTTCTTGAAAAGCATCGTGGAGATGCCTGCGCCCAAGATCGAGCCACGTTTCCTCGACTACAATGTCGACTTGCAACGCACGACCCTCAAGTCTGGCATCCCATTCCACTACGTGAAAAATGATGAAAATACGCTCTTCACGCTGTATTACCTCCTCGACATGGGCAAAAACCAAGACAAAATGCTTGCATTTGCCATCGAGTACCTCCCATTTTTGGGCACAGATAAATACACCGCAGACGACATCTCCAAGAAATTTTACGAGCTGGGCACTAGCTTTGACGTGAGCTCTGGCGACGATCAGGTGTATGTGTATGTGAGCGGACTCGCCAAGAATTTTGATGCGAGCGTGGAATTGCTCGAGCACCTGCTCGCCAATGCCAAAGCCGACGACAAGGCCCTGGGTTCGCTCGTAGAGCGCACGCTCAAGTCACGCACAGACGCCAAGCTCGACAAGCGCACCATCCTCTGGAGAGGCATGCAAAACTATGGCATGTATGGCAGCCTCAATCCGTTCAACGATGTGATCGCCCAAGACCAATTGAAGATGATCAAATCTGCTGAGCTGATCGACAAGATCAAGCACATCACGAGTTACGAGCATCGCATTCTCTATTATGGTCCTACCGCTGCAACAGATGTCAAGTTTGCACTCGACCGCTTGCACCTGACGCCTGGCACGCTGCAAAAGACGCCTAGCGACAGCCCTTATCAGTACCAAGAGACTGCCAAGCCCAAAGTCTATTTCGTGAACTATGACATGGTGCAGGCCGAGATCTTGTGGCTCTCACGCTCAGTGACCTACGATCAAGAGATGTACAAAAATGTGCGCATGTTCAACGAATACTATGGTGGCAACATGTCGTCCATCGTGTTCCAGACCATCCGCGAATCCAAGGCGCTCGCCTACTCGACTTTCTCGTCTTATGTCACGCCGCCCAAAGCTGGAGATCCATTCTTTGTGCAGGCCTACGTCGGCACGCAAGCCGACAAGCTCAACGATGCCGTCACGGGCATGTATGAGCTCCTCAATGGCATTCCGGAGTCTGACAACTTGTTCCAAAACTCCAAGGCATCCATCAAAAACAAGATCGAAACCGAGCGCATCATCCGCACGGCGATCCTTTTCAACTATGAGTCTGCTGTGCGTCACGGCGTGAGCCGCGATCAACGCAAAGACATCTATTCTGACTTGGATCAACTCAGTTTTGCGGATGTGCAAGAATTTCACAAGCAGTACATCGCTGGCAAGCAGTACAATTTGCTGGTGCTGGGCAGCAAAGACAAGATCGATCTGAAAGCGCTTTCCAAATATGGCGAAGTCGTCGAGCTGAGCTTGAAGGATTTGTTTGGGTATTGAGCCGAGCAAAATAGCGATGCCCCCAACACTTCCTTTGTGGATGTGTTGGGGGCATTTTTTTGTGTCACAAACGAGCGACAGTGAGCGCCTGACCTGGCCTGCCGAGGAGGCTGGGCAGCAACAATTGCTATTTCTGAATCAGCAGGTTTCCGCTCCACAGCTCACCTTTTGCGTTGGAGACGCGCAAGCGGTACAGGCCGGATGGCAAAAAGCCCAAGTCGATCTCACTGCCGACAGCCAACCGGCGATGATCGACAAGCTGTCCATCGGTGGCAAAGACCTCCAAGGTCTCAGCGGCAGTCGCCGGATGATCGCGTTGCAGCCTGAATGGGCCGACAGTGGGATTGGGATAGATGGAAATGGAGGCCTCAGCCGATTGGCGAGGCCGGGTCGCCGTGATCGGCTCTACCCAATAGTCACCGTGGGCGGTGTCTTGAGGCGGGGTGCCAGGAGCGGTGGGCCATATTACCATGACATTGGAACCGTTATTGGAGTTTTGGGGTGAAACGACAAAATAATCGAGTGGCACCTCTGCGCTATCGCCGGGCTGCATGAGCCCGAGCGTGAGGTCTAAGGTACCGATGGAGAATGGATTGCCAAGCAAATTGGGCGCGGCCATCACCTGAACGACGAGTCCTGAAACTGTGGCATTGCCAGTGTTCACGACCCATACGTGCATGTTGCGTATCGTGTCGCCAAAGTGGGTCGTGTCGGGCAGCCCTTGGATGCCCAATGCGCCCATTCCCAGTGAAGTTTGGGCCCGTGACCACATGGGCCCCGAAACCAAGAGCAAGCACAGGAGAAGTTGAGTGAATCGCTTCGACATATCATTCAGTGTTTTGCGTGAATCTATTGTTGGAAAATTACGATGCCTTCTTTCATTTTACCTAACTTGCTTTGGGAATAATGACATCTTCACAATGAATCCGCTCAAAGAAGCCATCCAATTGTTGACCAAGGAAGAGGCCAGGGCCTTCAAGCTATTTGTGCAAAAGGTGAACACCAAGGAACCCCGAAAGGATGTCGAACTGTTTGATCAGATTCGTAAATATCTTGGTGAATACGACGAAAACGACATTTTTGAAAAAATCTACCCCTCGGCCAGCAAGAATACATTTCATCGGCTCAAGAGCAGGTTGCTGCAAGACATCAACCGCAGCATGGTCGATCTCCACCTCGAGGATAATGACACGCTGAAGCTTTGGCATTTTATGTCGGTCATCGAGCTTTACCTATCGCGGCGACATTTTGAACTCGCCCACTGGTTTCTGCGCAAGGCCGAAGCCCATGCCGAGAAGCTGCACCACCACGAGGCGCTCGATATCATTTACAACAATTACATCTTGCTCTCGCTCGAGGTGGTCTACATCAACCCCGAAGACTACATCCAAAAACGCAAAGAAAACCAAAAGCTCTTGCAAGAGATCAGGCTGCTTGACGACATCTTGGCGGCAGCAGTGTACCGCACCAAGCTCGCCCAAACTTGGGGCGAGGGCAATGCCGAGCTCATGGCGATGCTGGAGACCACCGTCAACCACTTCGGCAACTTGAAACCCGAGGAACTCAACCCCTCGTTACAAATCAAGCTGTTTCAATCCATCAGCAATATCTTGATCGAGCGACGCAACTATGCAGCATTGGAGACCTATGTGCGTGAGACCTATAGCCAATTTGAAAAGCGCGGCATTTTCAATCGGCACACGCATCAGACCCGCCTGCAGATGCTCACTTTTCACGCCAATGCGCTCTACAAGATCGGGGACTTTCAAGCATCGCTGAAGCAGGCAGAATTGCTGGGTAGGGCAATGAAGGACTATGAATCTGCCTTGCAAGACAAGTACATCTTCTTCTACTACAACATCTTGTTTGTCAATTATTTCAAGACCGACATCGACAAGGCCATCAAGCTATTGGAGGAAATGAGCGCGCAGACCAAGGTAATCGGCACACCATTTTACGAGGTATTCATCAACATGAACCTGGGTCTTGCGTGGCGCGAAAAGGCCAATTATAAAAAAGCGATCAAATACATCGTGGCGGCGACGCACCACGAGGGTTATCGCTCAGCTGCGCCGGGATTGCAATTGCGCATCGCGATTGCAGAGGTGATGATCAGGCTCAGCCTGAAGTCTTACGACGTGCTGGCGATACGCATCAAGCAGATTCAGCATGATTTTGCAACGCAGCTGCAAGCATCGGGCTACCGCAGGGACGCACACATCTTGGTGATCATCGCAATGATCAGTGAGACGGGCGACACCAAGGCAAAAGCCGTCCAAGATGAAATCAGGCGATTCCTGCAGATGCAGGCCGAGGAATCTGAGCGCGACGCCGAGCTCATCGGCTACGATGACTACTTGCGCGAATACCTCGTGCCCTGAACAGGTCACTATTTTCTGAAGATGTTGAGCCTATCCATCCTTTTTCGCCCTTTTTCCAAGGATACCCGCGTCACAATTGCATCACTTTTGGATCGAGTTCAACGGAATGCGGCTATCTTTGTGGATTGTGGCGCGCGTACCTATCGCCGACCCCCAATTTTGCCTAGCCCCGTCGTTGCAGGGCTGCGAGTGTCGGAGCAAGCGTTACACGCCCACAAAAATGCCTCCAAACGACGACCCAAGAGGCTATCGTTTTTGATTCAATAAAAATCCATCGCCATGAAAGCGTATTTGATATGTGCCCTTGTTTCGCTTTTGAGTCTGCTGCATATCTCGATGCAAGGAGGGCTGCAAGCCCAAACGGTCGATCCTGACTACCTCGACGGCAATATTTACCTCAAGCTGCAAGATACGAGTGTGCTGAACCTGGAGCCTTACAACTACAGTGTATTGGCGCTCAATACAATCCTCACGACCTATTCAGTCGACAGCATCTACCACCCCTTTAGAAGTGGTCATCCGGCTTTGGCGCAAATCTACCGCTTGGAGTTCAGCAATTTTGCGGGGGTGAATGCGATGATCACCCAATTGGAGCTGCTGAGTTTTGTGGATTATGCCGAAAAGGTGCCGCTCATGAAAGCCATCGGCAATGCGGCCACGACGCCCAATGACTTGCAACTGAGCCAATGGGCACTGCCCAAAATCCAAGCCGAGCTCGCTTGGGGTCTTGGCTTGGGCAGCAATACCGTCAAGGTCGCAATCGTGGACAATGCAATGCTCACCACGCACGAGGATCTCAATTCAGTATATTGGACCAACCCGGGCGAGACGCCCAACAATTTCCTGGATGACGATTTGAATGGTTTTATCGACGATGCACAGGGCTATGACCTCGCCGATATGGACGGCAATGTAAACCCACCCACTGGCATACCAGGCTGGGACCACGGCTCCCATTGCAGTGGCATTGCTGGTGCCGCCACCAACAATGGCATCGGCATCGCCTCCATCGGCTACGGCATCACCATCATCCCCGTAAAGGCCTCCAACGATGCCACGGGCGGCAATACCTTGTCCAAGGCATTTGAGGGCGTCGACTATGCCCGCACAGTCGGTGCCGACATCATCAGCATGTCATGGGGTGGCAAAGGCACAAGCGCGACAGGCGACCTGATCTTGCTGCTTGCTGAAAATCAAGGCATCCTGCTCATCGCTGCTGCTGGCAACGACAATGATTCGACGCCGTTTTTTCCTGCGGCCTCACCGCGCTGCCTAGCCGTGGGCAGCACCGATCAGCTCGATCACCGCTCTGGATTTTCCAACTTCGGTTCCTATGTAGATGTCATGGCGCCCGGCACAGACATCTATTCCTGCTTGGTCGGCAGCAACCAAGACTACGGCAATCTCAGCGGCACATCGATGGCCTGCCCACTTACTGCTGGCCTAGCGGGTCTCATCCTTTCCAATTCGCCGGGGATCACGGCTGCGCAATTGCGCAGCCGCATCGTGGGTGGCTGTGAAAACATCGACGCCATCAATCCCGGCTACCAAGGCAAAATGGGAGCTGGCCGCATCAATGCATTCAACAGCATGCTCACGACCGATGTGTCACCGTCGAGCCCAGATCGCCCGACGTGCACGCTATTTCCCAACCCTGCGCAGTCAGATGCGCACTTGTTGTTTACTGGCGAATGGACGCATCAGCCGATCTTGGTCACAGTATACGATCAGCTTGGTCGCAAACAACTCACACAGACAGTCGAGGGCCAAGAGGCGGTCATCGCCTGCAGTGCATGGGCTGCAGGTATCTATTATGTACAATTTTCGCAAGGCAGGCTCGAAGGCAAAGCAAAACTGATAGTCAGGTGATCTGAGAATGCGCGACCAGCGAAGGCAGCTATTGCTGTCGCCATCGCTCCCCCAAAAAGGGATTCGCCCAAGTTGAAAAGGCCATTTCGCAGGATTGCGAAAAGGCCTTTTCGCATTTAGGAATCGCTTGGAATAGCCCCGATGGTGATGGGCCTTCTATTTGAACAGTAAGCTGAATGGATGCCCGCTTGATGACCTGCTCATTCTAGTTCCCATTCGGTGAAATGAAGCATATTGCCCTTTTGGACCTGCTAGGGCTGCGGAATTGATTGCTGCACCGCCACCATCCCAGTTTCGGTGCATTTAGACGATTGTATTGACCATTTCAAAGCCTAATATTCAACAAAAAGAACTGTTCTGTTCAATGATTTCATTGCTGATGCGCCCCCTTTTGTGGCCTTGAAAGCGTCACCCACGTTCTATGAAAACGGCTCAAAATGGTCCATTATTAGCTAATATAAGACCTCAGAAGCGTCAGAATAATTTCAGTCTAGATTGCTGACGGAGCCCCAACCCCTCATCTTTGGATCATTGTTCACCACAAAACTTTCGTTGTTATGAAAATCAAGAAAATAAGCACCACGATCCTCCTTGCCATGGGCATGGTTTTCACAGGTTCGATAGGCCACGCTCAGATGGCCAAGCAAGACACCAAAGGTTACAAAGTTGCCAGCGTCGTCACCTGCGGCACCGACACGGTTGCCTACCCACAATCCAAGGCTACGGGAACGAGCGCAGTAGAGCTGATCAAAAACCACGTCCATGGAATCGCACAATGGTATGAACTCCCCGCTGCAGCCACGATGAAAGGCATCACCCTCATCGCAGGCGTAAAGGATGGAGCCAACACTGGCAAAACTGCAACGGTTTCGATCAAAATCTATGGCGCCGGCGCCGATTCGCTGCCTCAACTAATCCCCCTTTCTGCGACGACCGTGCAGCTCGACAACAGCGTTCGTGCGCAACGTGTGCCTTTGCTCTCGCCCCTTTCGCTCACCGGCAACTATTTGGTTTCGGTGGAATATGGGGCTGCGCTCTTGGAAAACGACACGATCCAATTGCAACTGAACAGTGCTGGCGATGGCAATGGCGAAAGCCTAGGCGCAGGCATCTTCCACACCAATAGCGGCGATGTATGGTTGGATTTTGAGCACCTCATCCCCTCTCCTGACCGCGACGCAATGCTTTTTCCTTGGATTAACTATAGCCTCACGACCGATTTTGGAACTCCAGGAGACTCGGTATGCGTAGATGAATCCCTGCAAATCACCAACAATACCACTGAGTTTGCCATGAGCAGAATGTACAATCGCCGCATCCAATCGCCTGCGCAATATGGCAACGCTTTCAGCTGGAACTTTGGCGATGGCACGACCTCCACGGACTTGGAGCCGCTCAAATTGTACACGGTGACGGGCCCCTTCTCCATTCTGCTGACGGCCGCAATCACTGGATACAACACGCAGTGCAGCGAACCGATGGCAGCGCCGATAGTCACGATGCCGAGGCCCTATGCCAACTTTAGCACCGGGTCGCATATCGCAAGCGTAAACGACACGATTACCATCGTCTCGATGGGTAGCGGCGGCGAATGCAGCTGGGATTTTGGAGACGGCAGCCCCATCGTAATCGGTTGCAATGATCAAATGCATGCATTTGACAGCGTAGGAACCTACAATATTGTGCAAACGGTGACCTCACCTTATGGATGCACCGAAACCCACACCGAAACTGTTTTTATCCAATCGCCGTTGGCGGTAGCAGATCCTCAAGCGAGCTTGGGTGTGAGCGTATGGCCCAATCCCATCTCCCGCGGCAACGAGACCTTGCACGTCACATGGAAAAACTCAGACTCCCCAGCAACTGTGCAGGTGATCGATCTCCAAGGCCGCATCTTGGCGATGCGCAAAGTGAGCGGGCTGTCAAGCTGCGAAATCGCCCTGCAAGAATTGCCACAGGGTGTACTCATCCTCCAGGTGTTCCAAAACGGGATGCAATATAACCGTCGTGTTTCTGTCCTCAACTGAGCTTGATGCGCGACGCGTCAGGCGCTACCAAGATCTTTCAGTCAACGTTCGAATAGGTCATTTTGAGAATTCGTTTCCAGATTTGCGTGTTCACTCGGCAGGATTTCCTGCCGGGTGATGCGCAAGGAGCGCAAAAAACATAGCATTTTTCAATCAACATCTATTTTCCAATTCACCACCATCAATTACAATGATTATGAAATCCAAAAAGCTTTTTTCTCGCACCCTGATGCTCGCCATGATCGCAATGGCAATGGCACTCTCAGCCTGCAAAGAGAAGGCAGTCTTCAAAAACTTTGAAACCGAATATTCCTTCAAAGTCACGATTCCTGCAAATTCGCTGCTGTCGTCTAGCCTTTTTCCCATCAGCTTTGAGCAGCAATCCAATTCTGAGGGAGAATATGCCATCCACGACACCCGCAAGGACCTGGTCGATGAAGTGACGATGAAATCGTTTCTCATCGAGGTGGCGAGCCCACAGGGCGAAGACCTCAGCTTCTTGAACTATGCGCGCTTTTTCATTGATGCAGAGGGCGAACCAGAAATCATGGTGGCCAGCAAAGATCCCGTCCCTTCCAATGCAGGCAGTGATTTGTTACTGGAAGTCGGCGGGCAAAACCTCGCGCCTTACATCCGCAAGGAGCCTTTTGAAATCCGCACGGAAGTCGGTACCGATGAAAATCGCACGCATGACATCACGCTACAAGGTAGGGTCAAGTTTAATGTTCGTGCAAAGATTTTGGATTTTAGTTGAGTAGGTGAATTTGTGCGATGCTCCAGTTGCCTGGAGCATCGCTTTTTTTTGCATTGGCTGAAATGACCTCGCTGACAAAACGCCCCACGATCATCCGAATCCTGGCTTTCCTTCAAAATATTGCGCGCAGATAGGACGATCCACGGCATAGATCTCTGCGAGTAAATTTTGAGCCGCTTCGGCTTCCTCCTTGAGCTCGGCGTAGATCTTCGGCAAGCGATCCATTGTCCCATAGTACGGCAATTTGCGCAGCACATCCATGATCGCAAGGCTGCAATTGAGCTCGGCGAGTGCTCTGTCGCCTTGGTGCAAGGCGAGCTCCGCAAAAGGGATCCTGCTGAAAAATCCAATTTCGAAACGCCCAGCCCGCACGTAGTGAAATGGAGAATCGGGGCCATAAATGCAATCCAGCAACAGCTGCATATCCTCAAATTGCCGACGGGAATAGAGGTGTTGAAAGTACCGCTCAAATGCAAACAATCCATCGCTAAGCAGATCGTTGAATCGCGGTGCAAGGGCCAGCAGATTTACCGCATCCGCCAAACGATCCGCAAACAACAAAACCTCAAACATGCGCACCCAAATCAAATTTTGCGCGAGGTCCATGCCATGAACAAAGAAGGGATGTTCGTCGCCAAACTCCTCAAAAATCTCAAGCCAAGCCGAGACCTCACCGCGCAATATGAGCTCAGCTAGCCATTTGGGCCACCGTCTACCCCGTTGTCGCTGACGCTCCAGGTTGCGCGGCATCATCGTGGGCAATTTGCGCAATGCAAGTTTTGCGACTTCGTATTCGCCCACAATCATGGCCGTCTCAAAGCAAGCTTCCAAGTACAAGCAACACTGCGAGACTCCCAAAACTGGGTCTTCGGCAATCTCCAAGGCAAATGGCAGGTCCTTCCAAGCGTCGATGTAGGCTCCTTTCAAATAGTGCCGCAAACCGCGCTCCTGCAAAACCTGCTTCACAAAGAAGCTGTCCGCAATACCTCGGTCGTAGATCGCCCGGAAAATCTTTTGACGCTGCCGCTTGCCGGCGTGCAGCGATTGGATCTGTCGGAGGATAGGATTCGGCAACGCTTTCACCGACGTGCCGATCAAATCGATGCTTTGGATGCCCTCGTAATCAAGCGCCTCATCTGGGATTTCGTAGATGCCTGTGCCGTGAAAATCGAGCATATCGCCCTTGCGAAACTGCGCGACAAAAGCCGCCCGCGGAAAAGCAGGATCGCGCAACTCCAACAAAAGGCGCGTCAGAGGCCGATGTAAGACCGCCTCCGGCCGATCTGGATTAACCAGCAAATTGTAATCAAAGGGAATATTGCGCCGCAGCAAAAAGGCAATGAGGCCGCTGGAAAGGTAAGTGTGATCGTCGCTGAGCAATTGTGCGAGCGCATTGGCATCCAACACTTCATCGTGCAACAATGCCTGGAAAAATCGCTGATCGTGGAATAAAGCATGCGCCGGCCGGCGATCAAGCGGCCATACATTACTCTCTGCGACTGCTACGCCGCCGAGCAGCTCCAACAAGGCGGGGCTGCCCGTCTCAGCCAGGCAGGCAATAAAAAGCTGATGTACGAGGGCACAATATGCAGCCTCTGGCAGCAATTGAAGCGCAGTGGGCTTGCGGTTGCGCAATGTCCACAAGGGCCTGAAAAAATCGAAGTGCATCGGCTGCGATTGCAGCAATTGCAGCGCCATCAACCGATTGGCCTCATTGGGGCTATCGAGCAATAACCGCAGGTTTTTGCGTGCGTTGCCTGCTTTTTCTGGGTCGATCGGCTTATCCATGCTGCAATATCGCAGATGCATAGGAAATCTATACTATGCAACCCGATGGACTCTGCTTCGACTTTTTCAGAAAAAGTCGAATTCGAACGCTGCCAAATCCTCCATATATTCCTTGACAAAGGCCATGATCGGCTTTTTGGGATTGGGCACGTCGAGTGAACGCCGCACAGACTCGACGTGATTTCCATATTTTTGCAAGTCTGTGGCCTTCTTTTTGATTTTTTGCAATCCTATCTCTGGGCGGCCATAGGCAAACTCGGCGACTCTAGAATATTTTGGATCAAACTGCAAACCAGCCTTTTCTCCCTCCAACTCCTTCACCTGATCGCGCAAAACTTGCACAAACAATTCCAGTTTTTCCTCAGGAATGCGATCCAATTCATTGTTGTGTTTGTGAATCCATTCCATTTCCATTTTGAGCAGGGTCGCCAAGTCATTCGCTTCGTAGGCGGCCGATACTTTTTTCATTTCCTCCTCCTTGGCGGCACGCAAGATGGGGTCTGGCTCCGTATCAGGATGCACGAGTTTGGCCAGCGAAATGTAGATGGAGCGCACCGATTTGGACTTGAGTTCCTCTGCGGCTTTGGCGAGGGCCTCCTTTTTGGTTGGGCCCTTCTGGGTCTGCCGACCACGTTTTTTTCCCGCCATGCGTTCGGCTTCTTCCCGCTCTCTTTCTTCCATTTGCTGTTCGAATTCTTTGAGCTTCTCGGGGTCATTTTTGAGCTCGTCAAGATCGACCTTTACCCCAAACATCGCCTCAAACATGTCTTCCATCATCCCTTTCTGCCCTGCTTCGCGCTCCGCGTCCGCCTCATCTAGGCTACGCTCTGCCCACCTTTCATACAGTTCCTTCTCGCCCTCGGAAGGTTGAACCACTGCAAATGCCGAATCCAACAAATCCGCTATGACGATTGAGATTTGCTCCATTTGCTTTTGCTTGTATCCCAAAGTGAGCACGACCTCGTCCAGGTAAACGACGAGCTGAATGCGAATGCGGGCGATTCGCTCCCACGCTGGCAGCACGTATTCGTTGGAACAACGCAATAGGTTATCATACTTCTCTACCTCCTGCGGAATCTCTTTTCGCAGCTTCTCGATGCGGGAAATGAGTTGATTGAAGTTCGTTTGTGCCTTGGTCAGTTGCTTTTTGGGAGCAGCGCTGATCTTGAGTGATGTCTTGGGTTCTTCAAATCCAAATAGCGTCTGCATCTTGCATCCAATTGAGGTGACCGATCGCCTAAGAGGCCGATAATTTTGCAAAGGTCAAAACGCAAGTGAAAAAATGCAATGTGCCTTTTCCACATTCAATGACTTTCTGGTCAAAACAACAAAAACGGCCAACAAACGCATGTTCATTGGCCGTTCCGAAAACGATCTGATGAATTTAGAATTTGACGATTTTACTTGCTTGGGCGCGCCCTTGCGCCAGTGTGGCCTGCACGATGTACACGCCCGCAGGCAAGGCCGTGAGGTCGATCTCCTGCCCCGCCGCCACGGCAAGCACCTGTTGCCCAAAGCCATTGAAAACCATTGCCGATTGAAAATATTGGCTGGATCTCACACGGTTGGTGGTAGGATTGGGAAACCATTTGAGGCTGACAAGCTCGTCGATCGGCGCAGCTACAGCTGTTGGGGCATTGATATTGCGCAGTCGCCAGCTGTTGTTGCTGGCGATGCCACACATGAGCCAGAGGCTATTGTCAAAGACCGCTGCCGAGCCAGCGTGGCGGATGTCAAAGTGCGAATTTTTCAATTCATACCACTTTTTGCCATCGCTGGAGTACCACACATCGTTGGCATTTGTTTGCTCCACGATGCCACACATCACCCATATCTTATGGTCAAAGTAGGCAATGTTGTGCCAGTAACGAGGATCCCAAGGGGCAGACTCCATCACCTGCTCCCAGTTTTCCCCATCACCTGTCTTCCAGACATCGTTGTAGCAGCGGCGATCCAAGGCCCGGCCGCCGCCCAATACCCACAAGGAATCGTGATCGTCGACTACAGAATTGGGAGACATGCCCCTACCCGGCCACGGGGCATCGGCCACTCGGGTCCAGTTCACTCCGTCGGCACTGCGGCGCACCTCGTTGAAATTCCATGTGAAATTTCCATAAGGCTGCCCTCCCATATAGTACATGTCGCCTTTGAAGCTGGCGGTGAGCGAGGTGTGACGCAAGGGAAATACATTGGGAATGGTGTCCAATATTTGGGTCCAATTCACACCATCAATGCTGCGCCATACATCTCGCAGGGCACCTGATTGGTAGTCGCCTCCGACTACCCAGAGCGCGCTGTCATGCACCATCCAGCCTGAATCATGCCGCCCCTGCCAGGGCGCATCACCCAAAAACGTCCAATTCACGCCGTCTGTAGAGTTCCAGACCTCACTATGTGTATTGTCGGGCATGTGGTAGGGCGGATCCCAACCGCCAATGAGCCATAGTTTGTTTTCATAGTTCAACAGACCCACACCATCACGCGGCGTAAATGGCAAAGAATCGTCTACCAGCTCCCATTTGTATTCGCTCATGTGAAACCCAACCGTAGAAGCCGTAATGTTGGGATCAAAAAGATCGCTCATGCGGATCACGACGTCAGTACCCTCGGCAAACGGGAGTGGCCACCTAAAAGGTGTATAGTCTAGTCCTTGGGGGTGACCCGTCGGCAACCAAGTCGCACCGCCGTCGGTACTGTAATCCAAATGGATCGAGTCGCTCACAACCGAGGTATCTCCCACAAACCAAATCTCAGCGGTATCACCTACCGCATAAGCATCAGTATTGCGGCTACTCGTAAAAATATAGGGCTTGTGATCATGCTGTAAACGATTGATCTCCTGATCGGTGATGGCACGGTTGTAAAAAGCCATGTCATCGATCGCACCCTTGTACCTGAAGGGCAATGCGCCCACCACAAAAGGCAATGCATCTCCTATCGGGCCTGCAAAAACATACTCCGCCAAGGGATAGCGGCGATTCCAAAACTGTATCGTATCGTTGCGGCGGCGCACCACCATGTGTTTCCATTCCCCGTCGGTATAGGTGAACGAGGAGCTCTCGGCGAGCTTGTTGTTAGCCCAGCCCGAACCGTTCCAGTAACTCACTGTCCCATAATGGATTTCGGCAATCGTCTGCAGCGGCCCATAATAATTCAAGTAGAAGTTGTAATTGTCAGTGGTATCTTCTGGATATTGTGTGAGACTCAACAAGCTCGACGGTTCTGGCGAATTGGTTTTCACCCAAAATGAGAACGAGAAGTCGCCTGTGAGCGGCGTGTAGCCGGCGAGCGGAATCACGAGCGAATCGGTGACACCATCGAGGTACAGTGCCGATGCTGCATTGCCAAATCGGTCGAGAACGTAGCTGCAACCGCCCGCAACGGCATCATTGCCAGTCCCACTGCTGTCGAGCGTGGTGCCATTGAAGGGGTAAAAACCGATTAGGCCAGTTGTGGGGATCTGGGCAGCGGCCCCATAACCCGTCCACAAAAGGATGAGGCCGAGTAGCATTCTTAATTTCATAGCATTTCGATATACAGATAGGCCGCAAGAAAATGCATAAACACGGCCTCATCAGCGATCGATTTGCAATTGGTGGTTTTGAAGTTGTAAATGGGCAAAAAACATGGCGAAGCCTTGGGGCAGGTTTTCAAACGGCCCAAAAACAACTATGCCTCCCGGAGGAGGCATAGATTGCTTTTTTTGCGGGTGAATGGCAATGCTTGCGGTTGGGGGGTGAGATTGATCAGAGGTGTATAGCCAAACCTGCAGTGGAGATTCCTGTCGACAAGTCGAGAAATATTCCCAGATTCTGAGTGGCGTGATATTCGGCGCCAATGTGTGCATCCAAATACAAGCCACTTGTGCCGCGAAGCACCGTCGTTTCACCGGCATATCCGTTTTCCCAAGTGGTTTTGCGAATGGCAAATCCCAGCGAGCCAGCCAAATAAAAATCCCAGCGATTGCCAGCATGCAACAGGCGGTCAAAATAATAAGTGCCTTTGACACCGATCGGAACTACCGTCTGACGGTAGTAATAATTTTGGTAGGGGTGATTAGGATTGCCCCAGTAGTTGTAATTGCGGTAAGAAAACACCGTAATGAAAGGAGCCAATGTGAAATTTCTGGCTACATTGAATTCATAATCAGCATGTAGTACAGGGGTAGAATGCCCGACGTAACCATAATAGCCAACACCCACGCCCAGGTTCAGGGTATTTCCAAACGATTCTCCGCTGGAATTTGACCGCGTGGTCGTGGTTGTGACCTTGGTGGTTGTCGTGGTCGTCTGAGCGAATGCCTGCGTGCTGACAACGGTCAGCAACAGTAGTGTGAAGTAAATAACTTTTTTCATATTGATATCAGAAGAAACGGTTCCAATCTATTTTGAGAGCGATATCTTTTGCGTAACTGCCTACCCAAACATCAATCTGCATGGGTAGGCAGGCGCAGTGCTAGACAGGCTCGGATGGTCCTGCAAATCCAGCGATGAGGATTAGATCTTGACGCCGACGGTCAATTGGATCCAACGATTTTTGTAGCGTGGAGTGGTCGAGGTGCCATCGCCATTGTTGTTGAGCAAATCCCAACCCATACGTGGCGCAAACACTACATGGCCGATATTCACATCCAAACCACCAACAACACCAAAGATGTTTTTACGAATCTGCTCGTTGTTGATCTCACTTTCTTGCACTACGGTATTCGCGCCGACCGTGAATACATTCTTCTGGTGCATGAGAAAGGAATACTCAGGACCGACCAACACCGTAATATAAGGTGATGGCTTCACTTGCAACAAGATCGGAACATCGATGTAAGTTGTCGTGCGGCTATAGCTATAGCTAGTGCCGAGCAGCGTGCCAGAGCCTCTGTAACCCTTTTGGGAAATCAAAATCTCAGGCTGCACACCCAGGTACATGCCCAATGGGATGCCTACAAATACGCCACCAGCAAAACCAGCCTTTGGATCTGCTTGAAAATCTTGGCCTTCTGAATCCCAAACATTGGAAATATTGAGTCCAGCCTTCACGCCAGCAGTCAGGCGCTCCCTTGGATCTAGATCCGATTGGGCCATTACCGTAGAACCCAAACCCAGCAGTACCAAACAAATCAATATGTGATTTTTCATAATTTCTTTCTTAATTAATTGAGATGTTTTATCTCTATGCAAAGATCGTTTGTATGCGCTAGCATCGTTTTACAGGGGAGATGGAAAAAGTTACATCAATTACGCTTGGTAGGCAGGGTGCGAATGAATTGCATACCCAGCCATCATCGCAAACAATCGATCAAAATAAAGCCGCAAGCTCTGCACTTGGATTGCGTCTGACTCCATCGACAAATCGATGACCGTCATTTCCTCCAGGTACTTGGAAAGCTCAGGGCAATACATTGAAATGACCATGGTCAATTCCAAAATCTCAGCATTGAGTTGTCTTAACTCATGCACATGCTCTAGGGCATGGCGATCGATTCCCAAAGGATTCATGGCAATTATTTAACTGGTAAATTCAAAAACCAACCCACGAAGGCGCCTACGGCGGTCCTTTGCAAGTTGGTTTACATATTCTAGTTTCGATGATCGTGTCGATCGCCATGTGAAACGCTGCCTTTTTTACATGCGATTCACCCTAAGCTTTCGATCCTCGCAACAGTTGCGTTTTGATGTGAGCACAACCAGACTGAATGTCTTACTGAGCGCGACCGTTGAGTTCATTCAACCGGTCAGAAATGTCCTTGAGCGATTGAGCGACTTTTGCTTGAAAATTGGCCCTACTTTCCTGCTCATTCCGCAAAAAGTCGCTGACCAAGGTCCTCAGCTCGGTGTTGTCGCTTTCCACTTGCGACGTGCGCTTGAGCAACTTTGCATTGTCGGGCAAGCCCTTGAGCCGATGGATCAAGGCCTCATTGGCCACAATATCTCCTTCGGTCTTGCGCTGAAAAAGCGTCCAAGCATCCGGAGTGGGTTTCGCGGCCCTCGTTGCGTGCGTTCCGACATTGGCCATGTGTGCCGGTTTTCCAGTTTCATTGGACGCCACGAGATCGCTGATCGCAGTGCTGTCAGCGAGTGTGGTGCGCGCTTCTTTGGCGTCTTCAAAAGCGGCTTCGCCACTTTCTGCGCTGGATTCACAGGCTACGAGCAGGCATACCATGCTCAATCCAACAAGTATTGTTGAAAATGCATTTGATTTCATTTTTGAATTTTATTGGGGTTTGAGGTACTATCAATACTGATGGTTGGCGGTTCATTCATCCATTTCTCAGTCGTAAAAATCTGCATATAGCGCTCTGGCTTAAGCCCTTGACTACCTGCATAAGGGTGGTCCAAACTAATAATGATAAAGAAAAACATCCCTACAAATGAACCCAACATGGCAATCAACGAAAAATGTAAACGCTTGTGTTCGATGTCCAGGAGCAATGCACAAAACACAGTCACAATAGCGCCCAATATGATCGGCAGCCACATGGGCGGGGATATTTCAGCCTCCATCGACGTGAGCCGCTGACCACGCAATTCTTGCAATGTATTCAGCTGACTAAACATCCCGGAAACCAATTGAATTTCCATTTGGGATTTAGGATGCAGATTGACCATTCGCACAAATACCTGATCCAAGGATTCTGAGGTGAGGCGGCTGCCCTGCATCTTCTGCATATTGGGAAACTCGTCGTTGACGACGTTGAAGACAAACTCTAGATAGCTCTTTTCGAGCAATTTGGCATCCTGGTCGTTGGGGTAAAACTTGATGTCTTTGTACATCGCCATTGCTGAGCTACCTTCTTGGCTCACTATACCAACAGTCTCATTCAATTGATCCCATACGACCAATACGATAAAACTAAGCAGCAAAGCGTAAAAGCTGGCGATGGCCAGAAATAGGAAACCAGTAACTTCATTGTGCGAGCGCTGAACTTTGATGCGTACAAATTTGCGAAATACCAGTGCACCAAGCGCTGCAAGCGATGCGCAGAGCCCTACCATCAAAATGAAGAATAGGTAGGGTGGCAACTGCAACATGTAATAAGTTATCGCCATAATGTCGACTTGTGTTGGAGAATTGGATTGCAGCAGATGACTGCATAGGTGGATAGATCAAAATGGCAATCCACGGCAGTGGTTTGCATAAGGTTGGTTCAACTAGCTTTGCTAGCGCGACGATCCAGGATGATGCCTACAATTCCACCGACGAGCAAGATCACACCAGCGATTGGTGGCCATTGGATCATGTGATTGCGTTCACGTGTCACATGCATAGTGCCCATATCGATGACGCTTTCATTGGTCACAAAATTGAAGCCAGAATAGGCCATCATCGTGATCCCAATCACGATTGCAAAAATGGAAATTATTTTAATGATCATAATCTTCGTGCTGAATTGTGGAGAAAAGAATTTCTGGCGAATTGCTCGAATTCCATGAGGCCTTGCAATTACGAATCAACGTCGACCATTTGCCCGCTGCAAGTCCATGCCTGATGGACAACTGTGGTTGCTCCAAAGCCTTGCTATCCTTGGTTAAAAGCGACTCAAACTCAGATTGCAGCCCATTTTTGAGCGTGGTCAAATACCCACTGAACGTAATAAGCGCGGCGACAAATACAAACGCAATGATTTCAAGCAATACACGATTCATAGCATCAACAGTAGTTGCCGCTCAAAGTCGTGTGCATCCTCGCCTCATTTTCCCGCATGAGACACTCGCCCGCCTACCGGCAATCGCAAAGTGCCTCGGGAATTATGCAATGAAAGCGAGGATGACACACAAACTAGAGGGGTAATCATTACATCTCAGCGATGAGCTTGTGCAATTCTTCTTTGGTCTTGCCGAGCTTTTGTTGCAGGCGGCCATAGACTTCGTCTTGCTTGCCTTCTTCCATCAACAAATCATCATCTGTAAGGATTGCAAATTGTTGCTTGAGTTTGCCTTTAATTTCGGCCCAATTTCCTTTGAATTCGGTGGTATTCATATTCAATACTATTTTGTGTGTGAAAATATTATCACTTGGTAAAGGTAAGTGCAGCCACCGCCCGTGATGTTACAATGGAAAGGCTTTACGTTGCAGAAATCACATATCACAGCAAAAGTCCTCCACCCTAAGGATGAAGGACTTTTGAAATGGTTTATATCACCAGCGTAAAGCTGCCGACATCCGATCAAAATCCTATCGGTCACGACAGACGAGCGCTTCCCACTATTACTCTTGCGAGATCAAAAGGTCAATCAATTTGTCAAGAGGACGGTTGTGCAACCATTCTCAAGCGCAGTGACGTTTCCAGTCCATGTTTTCAGACCGGGAAACTTCTCTGCTGCAGTGTAATTGTGTGAACCTGGGCACAACGAGAAGCTCGCAGAGCCGGAAAAATCACACGCTGGAGCAGCTGATACGGGGGTTGTAATGGTTGCCTCGGTGGCATTGACCGTCACGACAATCTCATATTGATTGCCAATGGTGTCTTGCCAAAACGTGACCTGACCTTTGTCGATGCAAGTGGCATCGTCGGCTTTGGCATCTGGATCATAGTTGCAGGCATTTACATTGGTACAGCCAGCCTTTTTGCAGCTTGACATGCCAATTGTGCCGAGCAACAACAGCATTGTGAAAAAAAATGTATTCTTATTCATAAAAAATGTTTTGAAGTGTGAACAATCGATTATGGAAATTATAGGATTCGACCATTCCCGATGACTCTTACGAGTATCGAGACTACGGCGAGAACCAGCAGGATATGAATCAGCGAGCCGGTTTGATAACCCAAAAAGCCAATGGCCCAAGCGATGATCAACACCACGGCAACAACATATAATAAATTTCCCATTTTTTTGATACGTTTGAAAAAAGTGACTACAGGTGAAAGGTGGACTTACTTGGAATTGTCAGTCGAAATATCCTTGAGGGTCTTGCCAAGCTCATCGACGTCATGGTCAAACTCGCGCTTGAACGTTTCCCAGTTGCTGTGGTATTTCTCATAGTCATCGACGCGGGTCTGCAAAGCGAGTGATTTTTGCTCAAGGGTTAGAATCTGTTCGCCATAGATCGGATCCATGAACTTGCCCCCTTTGCTTTTTTTCTCGCGCAACGAGGCGATGTCCGAGCGATAGGCATCCAATTTGGTTTGGGCTGCGGCCTTAAATTCTTTCCAGTCAGCTGCTTCGGTGGAGTCCTTGAGTGATTTTGCAAGATCGATTTCGGCATCGCGCAAATTTTCTTTGGCATCATCGACCTTTGTTGCAGGCGATGTGCAACGTGTGGTGACAAATGCGAGGAGCACCACGCTCATAAAAAACAAAACATTTGAAATTTTCATTTTATTGATATTGAGTAATTGAGAGGAAATGAAAAAGGTGCCGTCAGATATTCAATGTGCTCGTGTGTTACGGGCCACTCAGCTTCCAGTGGTGAAAGGGGTGAAAATTTACATTTACATCGAAATACCTGACGACACGCTTTAACTAAAGTGAGGGTGATTTTGGACTTCAGAGGGAAGAGAGGATCACGTGAATTTCGGCTCTGGTTTTACCCAGCCGGACCTGCAGACGGCAAAGCAGCTCTTCATATTTTCCTTCATCGAGCAAAACGTCGTCATCTGTAAGCAGGGCAAATTTAAGCTTGAGCTTTTGCTGGAGTGCATTCCAACCGATTCTTGTTTTTGAGGAGTTATCCATGATCTTCTTGAAATGATAGCATACACAATTTCAAAATTTATAGGTGGCAGTTGATTTTGTAGGTCTAATGCAACCTAGTGATTGATTTAACTATGTATCTCATGTGAGCTGCCTTGCACAAACGTGTACGAAGACGAGGCCGAATGCATTACATCGCTGCGTGTTGGTCCCTGTCTGTTGGATCGTAGACGGGCAGCAGCACGGTATGTTTGTGTGCCTGGATTCCAAGCTCGTAGGCTTTCACCATATCACCTTGGGTATAAGCTTGGATGGCATCTTGGTGTTTGCGCATCTGCTGCTCGTGATGCAAGATCGCCTTGCGGTGCTTTTCCATTTCCAATTGCATGTCGACAGCGTTGTTCGTCAGTTCTTCAATTTTTTCTTGGGTTTTCATAATCATTTTTTTTTACGATGAAGGTGAAGATATTTCCACCTTATGCCAAAGGTATTCCTCAATTTCTGGCTTTGCTTTACACTGACGCGTTGAATAATTGTACAAATCACAGCCAAGCAAAAACGTTTGATTTCGATGGTCTGCAACGCCCTATCGAAGATCCCTGCAAACCTCAACACAATGGATTGTGGCTATCCCAGAGCCCATTATTGGGGATCAAGGAGCTATGGAGCTTTCTTTGTCTCCAAGCAAATAGCCATAAGGTTGCAAAAATTCGGAATCATCCAAAATCACCTTGATCATGCCCAGGATCGGAATGAACAATACCATGCCAGAAACGCCCCATATCAATCCGCCCAAGACCACAACCAACAAAATCGCCAATGGATTGAGCCTGATCTTTTGCCCGACGACGACGGGCACAATGAAATTGTTGTCGATGATCTGTATCACCCACAAAAATACAAATACCAATACTGGAATGTACCAAATGTCGGTGGTAAAATAGGCATAGATAACGGAAACCGTCGAGCCAATAAATACGCCGACATAGGGAATCACGTTTAACAAGGCGACAAAAACGCCAAAAAACAAGGCATGTTTGATCCCCAACACGAGAAACAGGATTGATACCATCACGCTCACGATCAGCATTTCGATGCTCGCCCCGATCAAATAGCCTTGCACAATTTTGGATGCCGAGGTAATCGTATGCACCGTATGCGCTTTGTTCTTGACTGTGGTGAGCTTGCCCACAAACCCCACAAACAATTCGCGGTAGCTCAATAGGAAAAATACATAAATTGGTACCACGACCATGAGCGCCACTGTGGTCATCGTGCGTTGTACATATTTGCTCAATTGCAATGCGATACCCTCCGCTCCACTCATCAGTTCAGCCTTGAAGGCTTCGGGTTGCTCGGCAAATGGCAAGCCCAATTGCTCATCTACAAAATACCGCAGACTGTTGACTGTCACCGTGAGTTTCTCGGCGATCACCGGTGAGTCGTCTGCAAGCCCGATGGCTTGCGTACCCAACAAAAGCAACACACCTGCCCCTACTGCTACTGCCATCAGCACCGTAATCCCTGAGGCGAGCACGCGCCGCTTGAAACGCCGTTCCCACCACTCTGCGACCGGCAACAACATCAAGGTAAGCATCACCGCCCAGACGAGCGGCATCAGCAACATTTGTGCAGCCATCATGCCCATCACCACCAAGGCAATTGCAAGTGCAATCACTGTAAATCTCACATAACCAGGTAATTCTTTCATAAAAAAACGATCAAATTTGCGCGACTTCATCTGCGGCGGCCCGCTCGCGTTTTTGTTTGCTAAAGAATATACCATAGAGCGATTTTGCGATTGATTTCAGCTCCTCGGGGTGCTGAATGATGAGGGTCGTAATCCCCACCTGCATCGCGGCTCCGATGGCCACCCGCGTTTCATTCTCTGATTTTCCAGTCACGGCTTTTTTGACCAAACTGCCGAGCAACAGCCCCACAACCGGCACGATGAGATCATCTAGCCCTGCAGCCTCGACCACAATATCTTTGGCGAGTCCTTGGATGAGCCGGATTGGTTTGAGGCTATCGGTGGTATCTTGAAAGCGATCTTTCAAAACATCTCCCTTTTTGGTTTGCTCCTGCTGCATCCACTGGATGGTATGCGCCAAAGCGTCGGAATATGCGTGATTTTGCATGGGATATTATTGGATGATTTGTTGGATAATGAGGTTGCTCAACCAGATTTTTATGCGATGCCGAAGGAAAAGGTGAGTCGTAATCGCTGCGAGTGCATATACTCCGCCGACCAAGAAATAGCCTAGACTCGTGCTGGAGAGAACGGCATTGAGAAAGCTAGCGAGGCCCACACTTGAAAATAGCAGGCATGTAGTCACCAATACGATCGTGATCACACGCGGTACGGTCGAGGAAATCACATCTGCCGATTTTTCCAAGGTTTTCAGCTTGGCGAGTTGGTAGGATGCCTTGCCATAATCAGAAACTGATTCGACAAGGTTTTCGATGATGACAGTACGTTCTTCCATTGCCCAAATTTTTGAGATTGATATCGATGAATTCTAGTCGCAGCCTGCTGCAAAAAGGTAAGCTAAAACCAAGATTGCAGCCACACCGACCTCAAGGCCACTGGGCTGCAATCTCGGATTGTATCGCGCAACCTCCTCAAAGCAGGAAGCCTTGTTCCGATCAGCCACTGACCGATCTCACTTCTTTTTCAGCTTGTTTGGCATGTGCGGCACCATTGTGCATGATCTCGCTGACCTCTTCTTTGCCTTTTTCAAACTTGTCTTTGACCGAGGCTAGAAACTCCTCAAACTTGTCACGGATGCTATCCATGTAATCATCACCCTTTTTGGTGATTTTTTTGCGGGTGTCGATGCCCTTGTCAGGTGCAAACAAAATCCCGATCAATGCGCCGGCTGCGAGGCCCGCCAAAACTGCCAACAATACTTTTCCTGCGTTCATAATATGTATATTTTTAAGCGTAGAGGTGAAATTGTTTTCACTATGTAAAATAGCGCATTCAAGACTCCTGCTTTGTTACATTGCAAACCCAACCTTTTACAAAACTCACAGGTCTATCGATGGATGCAACAATGTCCTGGGCTGGGCAGATCTTGAAATCGTGTGGTACGCAATTAAGCAATGTCAGTCGCTGCAGTTTCCACTGGCTGCACGGCATCGACTTGCTTGCCCATCTCCTTATCCAATTCATACAAGCCCGCCAAATTGGGTTTTTCGCCGCCCAACAATTGTAGGCGATCCAACAAATCGGCCGCAAAATCTTCCTCTTCAACCTGCTCCTTTACAAACCACTGCATGAAGTTCCAGGTAGCCCAATCTTCCTCGACAAGGCTCATTTTCACAACAGCATAGATGCCCTTGGTGTTGCTGACCTCATGGGTAAATATCCCCTCAAAACAAGTTTTGACACTGTCTGGATCACTAGGAGGTGCAGGCAGCGCAGTGATCTGCACATGACCGCCGCGCTCCAATATATACTCCAAGATCTTCATCATGTGCTTGCGCTCCTCCTGTGCATGCCTGAACAGGAATGCGGACATGCCGCGCAATCCATGGGTATGTACCCAGGCACCATAAGAGAGGTACAATTGCGAAGCCTGCGCTTCAAGTGACAGTTGCACATTCAGTGCGGCTGTAAGCGTTTTGGACAATCTTGTCGTATTCATATTTTCTAATTTATGTGTAATTAAAAATCGAAACCGCGGATAGATGGGCTACATTGGGTGCAATGGTATCAATCCTTGCCGAGCAGATTGCGCTTGGTCCTGGCCGGTGGCGTCGCTGCGTTCTTGGCCAATGCCTCGGCCTTTGCCTTTTCTTTCTTTTTGAGATAGCCCTTGAGCAATATGCTGTGGCTAGCCGCATCCATATTTTGTTTGAATCCGCCGGCTCCTTGCTTGAGATTGACCATCGCACCCTCGATGATTTCTGCAAAGGCACTGTCAAAAAACAGCTTGCCGACCATCCCGTTGCCATCCGTCACATTCTCCAGCAGAAAAGCAAGATCCTCGGTGATGATGACGGTATTGGCAGTTGCGATTTTCATATCCTCCAAAATATCATCGACACGTACATTTTGGTAGGTCGGGATGAAATCATCGTTGGCGACGATGGCCTGCCCCAGCGTACCGGGACTGATGGCGACAATTTTATCGCCCACCAAGCCATCGGAACTGACGACTGCATGCGCGTTTTTCTTGATGAATTTGCGTGTGTTTTCCTCAATTTCCATATCGACTTGCACGGTGGAGTCGGTCACGAGTGTGATTGCTTCGACAATCCCGATATTGATGCCGGCAAAGCGCACGTTGCTCCCGACTTGCAGACCATTGATGTCTGCAAAGACCCCGCTGATGCGAAAAGTCGGACTGAATAAATGCCTGCGTTGCCCGATCAGGTAGATCGCAGCAATCAACATGGAGACGCTTATCGCCACAAATACTCCAACCTTGACCTGATTTCCAGTGTTTTTTTTCATAGCAGTAATGACCTTATTGTTTACCCAAAAAATGAGCGAATCCATTCGTCGGGCGATGTTGACAATTCTTGAAATGTTCCCTCGGCAAAGCAATACCCTTCCTTGAGAATCACAATGCGATTGGCAGTCATGCGTGCGCACTCAATATCGTGGGTGATGATGATCGATGCCGTCCCATAATGTTGCTGCACCGACAGAATGAGCGCACTGATTTCGCGCGAGGTGATAGGATCCAAGCCCGTGGTGGGCTCATCGTACAATATGATTTCCGGATCCATGATGAGGGTGCGCGCCAGACCTACGCGCTTGCGCATGCCACCTGATAGCTCGGAAGGCATCTTGTCGATTGCAGCCGAGAGCCCTACATGTGCGAGCGCCTCTGCTACGCGCAGGTCTAGCTGCTCAACCGACAGGCCTCGGCGGTCCCTCAGCGGAAACGCCAGATTTTCCCGCACAGTCATGGAGTCATAGAGTGCAGCGCTTTGAAAGAGAAAGCCTACCCGCTTGCGCAATTGGTTCAGCGCATCGCTTTGGAGCTGGGCAATATCTTGCCCGAGGACGACAATGCTGCCTGAATCGGGTTCGATGAGCCCGATCATGCACTTGATCAGCACAGATTTGCCCGTGCCCGATTTGCCAAGCACGACGAGATTTTCACCCTTCTGCAGCGTAATATTCACGTCATACAAGACGGTATTGTTCCCAAAAGATTTTTTGAGATGCGAAATGATCGCGATCGGCGCTTCAGTGGTATTCATGTGAGGATGCTCGTGAGTTGTACAGCAATGACGTCGAGCACTACGATGGCGATGGAACCCGAGACGACGGCAGAATTTGCTGCTTCGCCCACGCCTTCGGTGCCTTTGTTGGAGGTATAGCCCCTGTAGCAACCCACTAGCCCGATGGCAAATCCAAAAAAGACCGTCTTGATGAGTGCAGGGAAAACGTCTTTGAAGGCAATTGCATCAAATACCTGTGCAAAAAATCGCGCAAAACTCACCTCTCCTGTGATATTCACACCGAGGTAGGCGCCCACCAAACTGATGGTGCAAGCCATGATTACCAGCAAAGGCAGCATCATGGTCGTCGCCAACACCCTTGTAACAACAATATATTTGTACGGATTTACACCCGACACTTCCATCGCATCGATCTGCTCGGTGACATTCATGGATGCGAGCTCAGCACCTATGCTAGAGCCCACCTTGCCCGCAAAAATCAGAGAGGTGATCACGGGACCAATTTCTCTGATCATCGAGATGGCCACCATCGCAGGCAACCACGACTCTGCGCCAAACTCAGCGAGTGTGGGTTGAGATTGTATGGTGAGCACAAGTCCCATGATGAATCCCGTGAGTGCTACCAGTGGTATCGATTTCACCCCAATGGAAAAGCATTGTTTCACAAACTCCTTGAATTCGTAGGGAGGCCTCCAAAACTGTAGGAAAAAGAGGGCGTTAAATTTGGCGAGCAAGCCCAACTCGGCAAAGAAACCCAATCCGGAGGTGACGGTATTGGCCATCTGTATCGTGATGCGATCGATCACGGTATTGGACTCTTCTATTTTGGATTCTTCGGGCATATTGCGGCAGTGCAAATTATCGTGATATCCTGCTCAAGGACGGCAAATGGCGGATGTTTTATAGGCATTCCTTGCGCCTTGGCGTAGCACAAAATTGCAGCCCAAGACACGCGATTTCCTTATGCAAAGGCATGAAAAGCTTGCAAGATTCGCAGATATTTTTGCGGAGGTAAAAGGGAATGTGTTTGTCTCAATCACTGCAACACCAATAATCCAATCGCAATTTACCCCACCGGCATTTTCGAAAATATGTCCTCGCTTTTGGTTCTTGTCACAATTGCAAGCCGATATGCATCAGCCCCATCATCCCCCATAAAACCGAAAATCCACCCTCCCGAAATGAATCAGGAAGGTGGAGGCATTCACTTTTCGGATGAATTATTGTATCGAGACGAGTCGTCCTGTCTTGAGCGTATGATCGTCAGCGACGATCGTGTAGAAATAAATGCCAGGCAGCAAGCGATCGGTTGCGAGCAGCGTGGTTGGGTCTAGAAGTGCGGAGCGCATCACCATGGCACCGAGGGCATTGTACACCCTTACCTCAGCATTTGCGACCACGGCATCTTGACGAATCGTGATCGTTGTCGATGTGTGAAAGGGATTTGGGAAAACAACGATCGCAGCATCTGCGTTCGCCTCATCCACCGACAATGGCGTGCAAGTACCGGGGATATCCGTCGAGACTGCTGCCATCGCATTGGTATTCACAGCACCACTCGTTGTAAAAACTCTACCGTCGAGCACTACGCCAGGATTCAAAATACTGACTGCGCCATTGTTGGCGACGATGGTACCGCAGAAGATACTGTAGTCGAGAATCTCAACTGCGCCTTCAATTTTCCAGTAAACATTCTTTGCCTGTGCGCCATTGATGAGCAGGACCTTAGCATAGGTGCTGGTAGACAGCGCTCCGTTGATCTGAATCACAAAGGTAGCGTCGGGATTGCCCAAGGCATTGAGGTACAGTGAATCGGTAAACGTCGTGGCGCCATTCAAAAAGTAGGTATGTGGGGTGAGCACGAGGTTCCTACCAAATTGTGCTGGGTATAGCAGTTCAATATCATAAGGCAAGATATTGAGGTAATTGTACACCACGAGCAAGTCAGCAGCGCAATTGGCGGTGGAGCCATCGGGTATCGGGTGCAGAATGCCATTCACCAGCAGGCTATCAAAACCTGTGGTCAAGCCGACATTGGTGCCCACGTCGCCGTTGACGGTCGTCACGCCGCCGTTGGTGACAGCACCGCTACCTGAAAATATTGCGTAGCAGGCAGTGCTACCAAGTGCCGGTGCATTGGGACCTGTGAGCGTGGGGCTGCCACAACCGATCGGGGTGTAGGCGAGCACACCATCGACCGTGACCGCACCCGCTGTGGAGAGTGCCCTGCCTTCGAGGGTGTCATTCGCATTCAATTCGATAGCGGAATTGTTAGCGATGATGGATCCACGCATCGTGCACCCTGCTGCGATGCTTACGAGACCTTCAACTTTCCAAAAAACATTGCAGGCCATGGCACCGTTGATCAATTTGACCTTGGCACCTGGATTGGCTGAAAAGGAACCGCCGATTTGGAAAATGAAGACTGCATTGGGATCGCCTTGCCCATCCAACGTAAGATTCAGGTTCAATGTCGATGCCCCCATCACTGAATAGACGCCGGGAACCAAAGTATCTCCATTGCCGAGCAGCGGTGCTGGGAAAAAGCCTGGGATCGCAGCGGCTAATTGATTGTAGGCAATGAGCAGGTCAACAGCGCACTGTGAGCTCGCCGCGTTGCCGTCGTCCATGTTGCCATTCACATTGCCAAAACCCGTGCTTGAACCATTGTTTGTGCCGACATTTCCCGTGAGTTGCGAAATCCCTGAATTGCTTACCGAACCGTTTGCGGAGAACAATACATAATTGATCACTGTCCCCATTGTGGGTGCTTGTGCTATCACGTCCCTGAAATTGCAAAGCAAAAACAAAAGTGCGATTGCATAAAATTTACTCATTTTCATATTTATCAATTTATACCCCTATTGTATTCATTACAAAGTTCTTGCAATCGGCACCGATAGAGTTACGGAATGCCGGCAATAGATTACATATTTCGCACATGGCCTGCCGCACCCGTCGCTGGCCGTAATCACCAAAAATGAGGCTGCCTAAGTTTCCCTAGGCAGCCTGCTCTCAAAATCTGAACACAATATGTGTTACCCTCAAGGGGCGGGTACAAGATCGATCATGACAGAACGATTGTAGAAACGTTCTTCAGGATAGGTATTGTTAAACAATGCGTGGTCAAGATCCTCCCCGAAGCCATAGACATCAAACTTGACATCTTTCCTGCCTGCTTTGGCAAGTGCAGCCTCCATGATGCCTTTGACATCATTTGCTCTGGCGAGGGACAAGCCCTTGTTGTGACCTTCGTCGCCGATCACGTCGGTATAGCCGTGGATGATCACCGTGCCATTCACAGGGATTTTAGGTACCACAACGTCGGTAAGGTATTTTTCATAGAGCGAAATGGTCTTGGACTCATCAAACTCATAGATTACGCTGTACCGTCTCACTTCTTGATCCACTGCGGGCTTCCACAGCACGAGGTGGGCAAAGGAGTACTTCCTGATGGTGTGGCCAGTCTCGGTGGTGCCGATCATGGTCATCGTGTAGTCACCCTCTTCGGTAGTCCCCAAAATCGCTTTGCCGGGGATGCTCACCTTCTCATCGGTATAAGGACCAAATTTCTGGACCACACCTGCTTTGTCAGTCACTTCAAGCGACCATGAAGTCAACTTCTCGGCTCCCTTGGCATTGAAGGTCACGTAGCTATCCAGCGGTGCATCCTGCACAGTCATGATTTCCACGGGCTTGAGCGGTGCAGCTGCGCCATTCGTAAACTCCATCAACAACAGCGGTGAACCACTCTCGATCGTAACCCTGCGGTCGCCTTCCTTCAAAAGTGCGAGTTCACGTGAACCGCCTTGCTGTGAAGGGATAGCGGGCTTTCTGTTGCCCATGACCTTGATGCGCTTGGGGTCGATCTTGAATACATCCACGAGATATTTCTGGACAGTAGTCGCCATCGCTAGGCCATCGCTAGGGCCTTGTTCAGAGGAGCCGACGAGCGTGATGGTTGTAGCAGGCATTTTCACCATGCGGTCACCCAAGATGTTGAGGATATTGTAGTACACCACCATCTGACGGTCTGAGCGACCTGCGAGATTTTTGGGCGTAAATACCGGCACTTGCTTCTCTTCAAAGGTTTGCACCTGATCTGGACGCAACTTCACGTAGCGAGCTGGCAGTTCAGTCGACCCAAGATCGAAAAATACATAATTACGCAGTGGGAACACCTCGCGGATATTGCGTTGCACTGCGATATTGGCAGGTGCATTCGTCGAGAATTCGATCACTGGATCTGGAATCATTGGAGCAATGACGGGTGTGCGCACGATTTCCACAGGTGCTGCGGGGATCTCATGGCCACGGCCCAATTTCACAGCTATACCTGCACGCAAGGTGGTGACATTCCAGGTCTCGATGGTGCGGGGTGACTGCCCAAAATAGGGATGGAAAGAAGCGAAGGGCGAAATAACCCAAGACGTCTTGTGGGAAGCCGACGACAGTTGGATGTCATAGCCCAGGCCCACTTGACCCGAGATCAAAAACGGCTTCATACTGCTCAAATCACCCTTTATATCAGGATCGGCCACTTGGTCAGGATAGGCAGGATTGGTGCCTTGCTTGTACACAAATGACTTTTGCAGGTTGTAGGCGACTCGTGGCCCGGCAAACAGGTAAAAGTTGGACTTGAAGGGAGCAAAGCGCAGACTGGGCTCAGCCGTAATATAGCTCACCTTGGTCTTGAGGTCTCTTGGGCAGTTACAAGGCGAGAACTCTTGATTGTATGTGCCCCTGCGGCTGTCGTAACCAGCTTGAAGCATAAGTCCCCAGTTGGATGTCGGCTTGTGATACTCGACGAGCGGTGCCACAAAGAGTCCCAAGCCCAAGCCTTGGTGGAAAGCGACGGGCGCCACCAAGTCAGCCGTGAGGCGTTGGGTGCTGCCGTTGTAGAAGTTGAGGTTGCCGCCACCGGCGAGCCCAAACCACCATGAGGGACGCGTATATTGAGGGGCTGCAGGATCGAGCACCTTTTGGGCTTGAACATTGGATTGCAGACCTGTGAAGCACAGGGCGCCCAGCAGCGAAACCTGCATCGCCTGTTTCAATGAGCGCCACACCTTGCGTGATGCTGTTGACAAATTATTCTGGAATTTCATAGGATGATTGATTTTAAGGCTTGGAGATAATATTGGTACTGGTCATGACCACCGCTGCATTCCTGCACAACATGCGGCCTACAGCCGTCGAGTAGGCATTCATGGTGATCGATGTCAAGGCGAGAATATTGCCCTGAAACGAGGTGTAATCACCGATCGTCGCTGAGCTGCCAGTCTGCCAGTAGACATTGCCTGCCTTTGCGCCGCCAGCCAAGATCACGTTGCCGCCTGCACCGCCGACGGTGGTAAATCCAGAAGCGATTTGGAAGATCCAGATGGCATTGACGTCGCCTTGTGCATCCAAGGTGAGGTCACCCGATTGGATCAAAAGCGTCGATGTCGTTTTGTAAATGCCCGGTGCCAATGTGAGGCCGCCGAGGTCTCCAGATACCGTAGCCGGTGCTGGCAAGGTTTGCGACTCAGCAAACAGATAGGCAGCTGTCAAGTCGTTCTTGGCATTCAATAGCATCGCAGCCACACCGGGGGGCGCAACATCGTCAGAGGCAAAGATGGCACCATTGACCACGATGGCCGGCGGGAAGCCTACGATCGAGCTGCGTGCACCAGGATAGATGCCCACGTCCATATTGCGGATCTCACTGAAGCCAGCCATGTTGCTCACGCCAACGCCAGCGAGGATGCCAAATCGGCCAGCGCTACCCAAGTCCACGCCGGGAGGGCCCAAGTGTTGCACCGTGTTGAATGACCAGACATAATCATTCACCACCGCCACACCAGCTGTGTTTTGTGCGCCAGTCGTGATTGTCGCCGTATAGGTTGTGTCTGACCTGAGGTTGTTGTTGGGAGTGAAAAACGCGGTCGTACCGTTGTAATTCACAGAGCCCAAGACCAATACATTGCCACGCTTGAGCGTAAAGGTAGAGCCATTGATGGTCGCGGGATTCATCGGCACACTGAACGTAGCAGTCACGACTTGGTTGAGCGGCACGTTGGTCGCCAAATTCACAGGGTCGGTCGCAATCACTGTAGGTGGTGGCAGCACGATCGTGGTAAACTCCCAGATGTAGGTGTTGGCCATGGAGATGCCTGCGAGGTTTTTGACGCCAGTGGTGATCGTAGCGGTGTAGAGCACGCCCGATATCAGATTGCTCGACGGTGTAAATGAAATCGTCGTGCTCGTGCGTGACACGGTACCCGCGACATTGTTGGTGCCTTGGCGCAAGGTGTAATTGGATGAAACCAAGGTCAGGGGATCCATCGGCTCATTGAAGGTAGCCATCACGATCTGGTTCACGGGCACGCCCACAGCATTGTTGAGCGGGTTCACAGCGATCACGGTCGGGCCAGGTATCACCAGCGTGGTAAACGTCCATACGTAGTTATTGGCAAGCGAAACCCCAGCGAGGTTTTGTGCGCCGGTTGTGATCGTCGCGGTATAGACCGTACCCGTCAGCAATTGGCTAGATGGGGTGAAGGTGACAATGGCACCCGAGGCGGTCGTCGCGCCAGGAATGATGGTGCTGCCTTTGCGCAAAATGAAGGTCGATGTATTGAGGGTCGACGTGTTCATGGGCATGCTGAATTGGGCCGAGAGCACTTTGTTCTGGCCGACTCCAACTTCATTGTTCACTGGGTCGGTAGAGATCACAATCGGAGCCACAATCGTGCCCGTCCTGAATGTCCAGACGTGCGGTGCAGTCATAGGCACTCCCTGAAGACTGGTGGCAGCAGCTGAAATGGTTGCTGTATAGACGGTGTCAGGTACCAGATTTACGGTGGGCGTAAAGAATGCCGTCGTATCGGTAAGGGTCACGGTGCCCGCGATAGATGTCGCGCCCATGCTCAGTTGAAATGTCGAACCATTGATCGTGAGCGGATCCATGGAAAGATTGAAGGTAGCGGTCACCACCTTGTTCAAGGGCACTCCAATGTCGCCATTGGCTGGATTGGTGGAGATCACCATCGGCACCAAGAAGCTGTCTGTGCTGAAAGTCCAGACATAAGCCGTCTGCAAGGCATTTCCTGCAGGATCTTTGACTGCACGGGTGATCGTGGCGACATAAGTCGTGTTCGACAGCAGCAAAGATGCGGGCCTGAAGGAAGCCGTCTGCCCTGAAAAGGTGATCACACCGGCAATCGGGGCACCGCCTTGCACCATGAAGGACGCATCGGTAAATGTCGCCGGATTCATCGCCTCATTAAAGGTCGCGGTGATTGTCCTTCCCAATGCTACGGCTGTTTCGCCATTGGCTGGGCTGGTAGACACGATGATCGGACACACGCCGTCTACCTCGACAAAGTTATCTTTCTTGCATCCTGTACCTAAGAATGCCCAAGCTATCGCAAGCATGGAAAATAATATTCTTGTTTTCATTTCTTGAGAGATTGAAAAAAACCGTTACTGAACGGAACAACTGCAAAGGAATTATCGCAGTATGACAAAGTTGAGGAGTCTAGGTCGGCTTTTTCTTACACGAGCAAAGCCTAATATTATAGGAATCACAGATGGCCTACGTCCTATAAGTAGATGTGTAGCATGGCATAAGGGGCTGGCACTTTCCGTTTGGGGGAATGCAATCTAGATCGTGAAGCAGACCAAACATTCACCAATAGGCAAGGCCCATCATTCACCGCCAACCAATTCGCCCAAGCCAAGAAGGGATCAAAATCTCCGCATACCAGTCCTTTTCCCCTCGCAAGCTCAAACAAGACTTTGCCAACCGATTTGTACCTCCTTCCATCCGAAGCATAAGCCGCCCTTGCTGAGGCATGCGCATTGCAGTAGCCAAACGCAATGCGCGCGTTCGCTAAGGCTTGCACCCGATTGAGCGCAGGCGGGAAAACAGAATGGCCTCCCCCATGTCTGCCTCGGCGGCGATTTTGCCCGCTTCGGGGCATTCTGCTTAGGGTCGCAAGGCGGCATCGCGTATGCTTGCAACAAATTCGATAGAAGCTACCTATGAATACGATTGCGCGGATGCTAAAACATAAATGGATGCTAGGCGCTGCATTTGCACTGCTATTGCTGCCATTCCCAGGGCAAAGTCAGACACTGTCCTCCGCAAGTCTGAACGACTTGTGGGACTATGCCGACGGCCACAGCGCCGTCTCCAAAGGTGCGGAGGTGCAGACCGAACTCGCGCGGCTTCAAACTGCGGCCGCCATCGCCAACACTGTAAATTTGCGTGGCACAGCCTCCTTGAGCGCCACCGACAACTTCGCCCTGCCCGTCAACTTCTTGCCGGCAGAGATCTTTGGCGGACCAGCGGGCACGTTTCGGGCGGTGACATTTGGGCAGCAGTTTGTCAACGTCGCCTCCATCGCGCCGCAGCTCGACATCGTGAACCCCAGCACCTGGGCACGCGTGAGCAGCGCCCGCACGAGCAAAGAGCTCACCGATGTGAGCAACGCACTGAGCCGCCGGCAGTTGCGTGAAAATATTGCCACGGCCTACTACAATTACCAATCGGCAGGCGATCAGCTCGCCAAGGCGCAGCAAACCCTCAAGATGGCAGACACCATCGCCACCGTCGTCGGCAATCGCTACGACGAAGGCATCGCAAGGCAGCAAGACCTGAACAACGCCCTCGTGAACCGCGCCAACCTCGCCGATTTTGCACAGCAACTGCAGACCCGCCGCGCACAACAATTGCTCGCGCTGCAAGCCCTCCTCGGCATCAGCGACAGCAATGCCGTCGTCGGGCACAGTGCAGCATCACCGGCATCCGCCCCCAACAGGTCCGGCAACGCAAGCAGCAATTTGCTCACCCGGCAATCCCAACTCCAAGCCGACTTGCAACGCTCCGAATTGCTCGCCAATCGCCTGCTCTTCATGCCGACAGTTTCAATCGTCGCTGGCTTCAACTGGCAGCAAAACAGCAATGAAAGTATTTTCAACAGTTCGACTTGGATACAATCGCGCTATGTGGGCCTCAAGCTTTCGGTGCCAATCCCAACCGAAACCAAATTGTGGTCACAGGCCGAGGAATACCGCATCAACCTGAAAATGAAGGAAATCAGCGCGCGCCAATCGGCTTTGCAGGAATCCATCCAAAACCAGCAAATCGATTTGGACGTGCAGCGCGCCTTGCAGGCACTCAGCAATGTCACTCTGGTGGCAAACTTGAAGCAGGAAAACTTGCAGCGCAGCCGCAGCAATTACCTAGAGGGCATCATCACCCTCGACCAATACCTCATCGCATTCACCGACGCACTCAATGCCGATATGAGCAAGCTGAATGCGTATTGGAACCTGGAATTGCAATTTTCCAGACTCGAGCTTTACAATTAACCCTCCTTTTTAGCGTGTACAATTCGAATAAATATATGAAGCGGAATCTGAACATGATGTTTTTGGTGGCTGTGGTTTTGGGCTTGAGCGCTTGCGGAAAAAAGACGCAAGAGACCCAAGTCGGCCGCCGCGATATTACGGAATATGTCTTCGCAACAGGCATCTTGGAGCCTGAAAACCAATACAATCTCACCGCGCAAAACGATGGTTACCTCATCGCCTTGGGCATCGAGGAGGGCGATTTGGTGCAAGCCGGTCAGGTCTTGGCAGTGATCGACAATCCGCAAAATAAAATCAGCTCGGGCAGTGCACAACAACTGCTCAATATCGCCCGTGAAAATGCAGCTGTCGACGCCCCGGTATTGCGGCAGGTCGAGGCCAATATTGCGGCCGCCCAAGACAAGGTCAAACAAGACGAATTGCAGGCCGAGCGCTACCGCAAATTGCTCGCCGCAAACAGCGTCTCCAAACTGGAATATGAAAACACCCAACTCGCCCTCAGCAATAGCCGCGCAAACCTGGAGGCGCTGCAACAACAACTTGCAAGCCTCAAACGGCAGGCCGATCAGCAGGTGGTCGTGCAGCGCTCCCAAAGCGACGTGAATCAAGTGCTTGCAGGCAACAATACCGTGAAGGCCATCCTCGCGGGCAAGGTCTACCGCCGCTTCAAACAGCTCGGCGACTTTGTGCGCCGAGGAGAAGTGATCGCCGTGATCGGCACGCCCGACACCTTGCATGCACGCCTGAGCGTGGACGAGGGTAATATTGAAAAAATCCGTCTCGGGCAGCCTGCACAGGTGCGCCTGAACGTGGACAATGCCCGCACCATCGGTGCCAAGGTGAGCGAAATCAGGCCTGCATTTGACGAGCAAACGCAATCCTTTTTTGTGGAGGTGAGTTTTGTGGATTCGCTATTCTTCAAAATCTCAGGCACACAGCTCGAAGCCAATATCGAAACCGGTAACCGCAAGCAAGTGCTCGTGGTGCCCCGCAACTACCTGAGCTATGGCGACAAGGTGCGTGTGAAGCGAGCCGATGGCGAGGTGCAGCAAGTCGTGAAAACCGGATTTGTTTCGAGTGAATGGGTGGAGATTTTGGAGGGATTGGAAGCTGGTGAAACGATCATTACCGACGTGCTCAAATGAAAAAGGCCCACAATCACAATGTCAATTCAGAGATTGCGCTCACGCACCTGATCACGCGCAAGCGGCAGATTTTGATGGCGGCGATGGGCGTGACCGTGGGCATCGGCATCTTCATTTTCATGAATTCGCTGATGAAGGGATTTGACCGCTACTCGACCGAGTCGCTGTTCAAGACTGCGCCTCACTTACGCATCTACCGCGAGGACGCCATGAGCGCGCCGATCGTGCGCACGGATGCAGGAGACAGTACATCTGCCGCTGTGATCCTGAATCCCAAAATCACCAACCGCAGCAAAAAAGTCATCAATCCGCAGGAAGTGATGGCGCGGGTGAAAGCGCTGCCTTACGTGACCGCCGTGACGCCCGACGTGGCCGTCAATGTCTTTTACAACAACGGGCAGGCCCAGGTGCCGGGCCGCGTGTCGGGGGTCGACATCCGTGAGGAAGACGCCATGTTTCACCTCACAGCCAGCATGTTGGAGGGCGACATCAGGGCCATCGCCACCCGCCAAGACGGCATCGCCCTCGGCGAGGGTATCGTCAAAAAACTCAATGTGCGCGTCGGGGACAATATTACGGTGAGCAGCGCCGTCGGCGTTTCCAAAAACCTCAAGGTCATCGGCATTTTCAAGACAGGTATCACGAGCATCGACAAAACCAAGGCCTACGTGAACATCACCATGGCGCAGCAGCTCATGCGCCAAGGCCCGAGTTATATTACGGATATCTTTGTGAACGTAACCGATCCCAACAAAGCTAAAAACTACATCGACGAGATCAGGTCTGCGACCGGCTATGACGTCGAGGACTGGGAAACTGCCAATTCATCCGCCATGGCCGCAAACCGCATCCGCCGCGTGATGGCCTTCAGCATCAGCATGTCCATCCTGCTCGTCGCCGGATTTGGCATCTACAACATCCTGAACATGACCATCATGCAAAAAATGAATGATATTGCGATCCTAAAAGCCATGGGATTCTCGGGCTGGGATGTCACCAAAATATTCATGATGCAGGCCCTGCTCATCGGCGTGATCGGCGTCATGATGGGTTGGGGCCTCGGAGCATTGATTGTGACCTTGCTCGCCAAGGTTTATGTGGGTGGAGATATTGGTTATTTCCCCATCCGGTTTGAGCCCATGTATTTTGGATTGGCGACCTTGTTTGGGCTGATCGTGACGAGTTTGGCGGGTTTCTTGCCCGCACGCAAAGCAGCAAAAGTGGACCCCGTAGAAATCTTCAGAAAATGATCACACGCGAAAATATTTTGGAGACCAAGGGCATCGGCAAATATTTTACCGACCCTGTCAAGACCAAAGTCCTCGACGACGTCGCTTTTGAAGTCAAGCGCGGCGAATTCCTCACCCTCGTCGGCAAGTCGGGCTGCGGCAAATCGACATTGCTCTACATCCTGAGCACCATGGACCGCGATTATGAGGGGCAGCTCCGCATCGATGGCGAATTGCTGACGGGCAAATCAGTCGATCGCTTGGCCGAGGTGCGCAATGAAAAAATTGGTTTTGTATTTCAATTCCACTACCTCTTGCCGGAGTTTAGTTGCTTGAAAAATGTCATGATTCCGGCCTTGAAACTGGGCAAATATTCGCGCAAGGAAATCGAAGCGCGCGCCTACCAAAAGCTGGAAATATTAGGCATCCAAGACCAGGCGCTCAAGCAAGCGAGCAAGCTCTCAGGCGGGCAGCAGCAGCGCGTCGCCCTCGCGCGTGCACTCATCAACGATCCCCTGATCATCATGGGCGACGAGCCCACCGGCAACCTCGACAGCAAAAACACCGCCATCGTCTTTGACATCTTCAAAGAGCTGTCCAGCGTCTACAATCAGACCATCATCGCCGTGACCCACGACAACGACTTCGCGCAGCAAAGCGACCGCACCATCGAGATGGCCGATGGGCGGATTGTGTCGCATGGGCGGTGAGGGGTTTACCGTTCGGGGCGAGTGGAGAAGACGGTTGGGGTTTGCGTTGGCGGTACCATTATCCCCCCCCGATTTGTTAGGCACGTAAATGATTTTCCATAAACTCCACCTCAAGGCTACGACGATCTCGCAAAACGATGATTCTCGGGACTCTATTCCCCATCCCTAAACCGCATCAAACCCAGACTACTCACAATCACCACAAGCGTGACGCCCACATCGGCTGCAATCGCAAAGACCAAGTTGCTGTAGCCCGCCACGGCTAGGGCCACAAACAAAGCCTTGACCAGAATGGCCCCGGCAGTGTTGATCTTGATGCGCTTCAAGGTCGCCCTGCCCAATCTCACCAGAAATGGGATCAAGGAGAGTTTGTCGTTCATCAAGGCAATGTTGGCGGTTTCGATGGCCGTGTCGCTTCCCGCAGCGCCCATGGCGATGCCCAAGGTCGCTTGTGCCAATGCAGGTGCGTCATTGATGCCGTCTCCCACCATCGCGACACTGGGATATTGCGCCAACAATTCTTGGATGCGCGCTGCCTTGTCTTCTGGCAGCAGGTTGCCAAATACTTTATCGATGCCCACCTGCTCCGCGACGTAATCGGCCGATTTTTGGCGGTCGCCCGTGAGCATCACCGGCTCGATGCCGAGCGCCTCCAACTGCCGCAATGCAGCAGCACTGTCGGGTTTGATCTCGTCCATGAGTGCGATGATGCCCGCGACGCCATCGCCAAAACTCACGACGACGCAGGTCTTGCCCTGGGCAGACAGGCGCTCCACAATTTGCTCGGCCTCTTTGGAATAAGGTTGATGCTCGTGGATGAAGGAAAGTTTGCCCACAAAAATCGTTTCATCCTCACAGACGAGACACTTTGCGATGGCTCCCTTTCCCATCATGCTCCTGAAACCTGCTGCCGCGTGCGGCTCAAAGCCCTCCTTTTTGGATGCGTCCACGATGGCTTGCGCCAATGGGTGCTCAGAAAAGACTTCCGCACCCGCCGAGCAAGCCAACAATTCTTCACGGCTGATACCGTTGAGGGGGATCACGTCTGAGACCACAGGCGTGCCAAAGGTGATGGTGCGCGTCTTGTCGAGCGCAATGGCCTTGACATGGGCCAATGCCTCGATGTATTTGCCGCCTTTGACCAAGGCTCCCCTTGCCGAGGCATTGCCGATTGCGGCATAAATCGCCACCGGCGTGGAGATCACCAAGGCACATGGGCAAGCAATCACCAGCAAAGTAATCGCCTGTTGCAGCCATTGGTGCACATCCAAGCCCAAGATCAGCACTGGAATCAAAAACACCAACACCGCCATGGCGATCATGGCCGGCGTATAACATTTGGAAAATTGCTGGATGAATTTCTGTGTTGCTGACTTGTTGGCAGACGCTTCAAATGTGAGCCGCACGATCTTGGAAAAGGTCGTGTCGGCAGAGAGTTTGGTGGTTTCGACCTCGATGAAGCCATTTTTATTGAGCGTTCCCGCAAATACCGTGTCGCCGGGATGCCTGTCTTTGGCGATGGGTTCGCCGGTGATGGCGGCCTCGTCGATATTGGTCTCGCCCATCACGATCTTGCCATCCATCGGGATCATCTCGCCCGGCTTCACTTGGATGACGGTGCCGATTTGGATCTTGTCGATGGACACCGATGCGCCTGTGGCTTTGAGGATAGCCACCTTGGGTGCCTTTTTCACCAATTCATCCAAGGCCGACTTGCTGTTTTCGATGCCGATGTCCTCTAGGCGTTCGCCCAAGACATACAAGACCACAACGACAGCGGCCTCTGGGTATTCACCGAGGTAAAATGCACCTACAACAGCAATGGTCATGAGCAAATTGATGCTGCTGAATTTGAACCTCACAAGAGCCTTGAGCCCCTCCCACAGCACCCCATAACCGATACCAAGGATAAAGGCAGCAAAAATGAATGGCGCAAAGGACATGGGAATATGGATCCCGACGAGCGACAAGATCTCCAATGTGAGCACCGTCACGATGCTCCCCAGCAGGAAGATGAATTTTTTGTCTCGGAAGGGGATTTTCATATATCCCGAAGATAGGCTGTTGCGCAACCGGAAACAATGCAGGCAAAGCCGATGTAGGAAGTTTGCAACAATCGGGAAGCATTAAAAGCGCACAGGTTTTCACCGGGAGCCAAATTTAAAATGCTTGTCCGTTGCGAACTACTGCTTATATCCGATCATCCCGATAAGCACTTTCATTTCACCAACAATTTACCCGTTCCTCCATGCCCATCCGCAGACTTCAACGCAAAGAAGTACATGCCCGGTGGGAGTTCCCCGCGCTCGATCGTGATGTGATCACCTGCGATATTCTTGATATTGCGGACAAGCTGCCCTGTCATGTTTGTAACCGTAAGGTCGTAACGGAGGCCACGGGCGTTCGCGAATTGCAGGGTGGTGAATTCGGTAAACGGGTTGGGGTAAATTTTGAATAGCAACGCATTTGGCTGAGGTTCCGGAATCTCTACCAACGGAATTGCACACGGCGTGACCGAGTCGGTTTGCTTGACATAGCAGGTGAGTATGCGCTCCACATCCGCGTTGCCATACCAACCCTCCAGCGTTTCTCCCAAGCCTATCGTATAGTGTTGCGCATTTCCACCATCTACGGCCCAATTTAAAGTCTTATTGCAGGTGTCCAATGCATAACGGGTAAACGCAAACGTTTCTCGGTCATGAAAATTGGTGGATGTATATTCCTGTCGAAGGAGCGTACCGCCATATTGATCCATGGTTCCCAATTCGAGAAATCGCTGTGTGGCACGACGAAACATCCAAGTTATCGTATCGGTCGCAAGCACAGTATCAAATAGAATCCAATTGGGATGCGCGCCTCTTTGTCGCTGGGATCTTGCAGCGGAGTACCCGACTGAATCTCCATTCGGGAAATCTTGCCTGCTCAGCACTTCAAACCCATCGTGATATTCCGTCCAATAAGATGCACCCGTGAGAATGGCCCCTTGAAAAAATCCAAACTGATCGCCGACCTCGAAATCATAAAATGCCAAGTAGCTTGGTTTTGAGGGCAAACTTCTTTGCTGATAGACGGTGATGGGAGCTCCTGACCAATATGCATTCAGATTGTGGATTGTGAGAACGCCATAATTTTTCGAAATACGCAATTCCTGCCCATCACTTATGGAAATCGTGATGACAGAATCAGTCGTTCCATAAAAGGATTCCAAGGTTCTGGACGAGATCATCGCTGTCAAAGATGAATCAGAAAGAAAGTTCCAATTGCTCATGATTGGAACCTGGGTATGAATGAAAATGGTATCGCCCGTCTCAGCAATGAATTGGAATTGTCCATTCCCTTTCTCCAGCATTTTTGTGCCGAGCAAATTTTCATTTCCGTAAGAATAAGCCGGACCCTGCATTGCGGGGTACCCACAGTTGTTGCCGGGAAAGGAATCTGATACAGCGACAACAATCTTGTTGAACCAAAATGCTGAGTCAGTGCCTACTTCAGTCGCGGAGTCAACCTTGATGGAGTAGAATCCAGAAGGTGAATCAAACCGATACATATTTCCAGTTGAGAACGGCCTATAACTTTGGCCAAATGCCACATAGGGTATGCCGATGGTCAAAAGGAAAAGAAACGCCAGGAAAGGAGAAATCCTTTTCATCATGCTAAATTTATCATTGTTTGAATTTTTTACTACGAAGTCAACGTAGTCAAGATTTTCTTTTTTCGGTTTTGAGATCGAAATGATGTCGCTCATGGTCGTGTTGTTTTAGAAATGTTCCTTATTCTTGAATCAATGTAGTTCCTTTTTCCAACAAGTTAAGCAACCGGATCACAAGATTCAAGAAGCATGCGTTTTTTGTCGTTTGAAAGACGATTTGCCTCGCCGCTAATGCTAAACCAGCCCTGAGGCTAGCCTCCAGTTACTTGCAATGGTGTGCAGGTACAAGAAGTTGTCGAACCCTTGATTTTGAACACTTTCGTCCGATCCAGACTACTGCTGATACTCCGAATAAGTCTCAAATGTCTTCCCATCGTAGAGGTAGAGACCTGTTTCTCTCGTACCCACCCAAAGATTTCCAGCTTTATCTTCCAAAATTGACCAGACATCCTGATTGATTAGTCCATCTTTTTTTGTAAAACGAGTGAAAGATTTTCCATCGTAACGGAAAAGACCACCACCACCAAACCAAATGTTTCCCTTTTTGTCTTCGATAATTCGGGTAACATTGTTGGATAAGCCATCTCTTTTTGAAAAACTTGTAAATGATGTCCCATCATACCGGTAGGCTCCACCCCAATTGCTGAACCAAATATTCCCGTTTTTGTCTTGCACTTGAGGCCATGCCCAACGATGAGCTTTTGGCTTTGGCCCATCTTGAAATAATACATCTAGTTTAAGGTTGGTTACGGATTTTCCATCGTAACGGTACACACCTTCGTTCGTTCGACCCCCAAACCATAAGTTGCCTGCTTTATCTTCAAAAATACATTCCACTTTATCATTAGTGCTCATACCGCCATTTGCGGCCTCATCGATGATAAACAGCGTAAAGGATTTGCCATCGTAGGTATAAACGCCATCGATCGTTACGAACCATAGTTTTCCTGCTTGGTCTTGCAAGATATCAAACACACTATGCGTTTGGTAAAGCGCATTTGTATTCGGTGGCAGGTTTTTGGGTAGCTGAATTTGAATTTCGGTAAATGCTTTACCGTCATAAACACATAGTCCATTCTTCGTACCGATCCAAAGTTTACCCTCTTTGTCTTCCAAGATGTGATTGACAGAATTACTGTTTAATCCATCAGCTTTCAAAAATTGGTTAAATGATTTTCCGTCATACTTATAAAGGCCATTTTCGGTGGTGCCAAACCAAAGGTTACCGGCTTTGTCCTGCAGGCTACAATTAACATTGCCATACCGGGGGTCACCGATGGTTTTGATCAGTTTTGGATGTGCAGCAGGTATTGTATTTGATTCGCTTATTTTTTTATTTGGCAAATCCTCTTTAACGGGTCCCTTGCAGGCAGTCGCCAAGAGTAGTACTGTCAGGAAAGTAAAAACTGGAATTTGAGAGGATATTTTTTTCATTTTGCAAATTGTCTTTGAGTTTTTATCTATTTGTCGCTTTGGGGGTCGCTCTACAATGACCGCAAACCATGATATAAACGAAGTTCTTTTTTCCGAAAAGTTCTGCAATCTACTCACGCGATTCACGAAACATTCGTTAATTATCCTTAACCACGAGTTGTATGCTACGCTCACAGTTGCGCGACCCCGCGAAGACTCAATACCCTTTTGCGATCGCTTTCATAACAGTAGTACGCCGCCTACGGCCTCTGGAAGTTGGGCTATCAGACCCAGGCCGCATTGGGGTTCAATCAGCCCCCCTTATGTTAATGAAATTTAATCCCCGCTTGCCACAAATAATGCCCTCCTTTGCATTTTCCAGCAGCAAACACTGCTGCCTTTGAACATCAATTTGGTCGAATGTATCCTGCTTCACGCCCTGCTTCCTTGCTTGCTTTTGCACATCCTACCCTCCGCCTCACCCTCTTCATGCTGCTTTTCCTCGGCGGATCGCTGCTGATGGCCCAAGCGCCGACTTTGGGCGCTTATCCCAATACCTCAGTTTTTGCTGGCAAAAACACGACCCTTACGCCCAGTGCGGCACCGACCAATGCGACCTATAGCATCGCAACGACCAACACCCGCTTCACGGGTTTGCTCACCGTGGACCCGACCACCGGCGTGGTCTCGGTCACCGATGCCCTGCAAGCGGGCGTCTATCCCGTCACCGTGAAGGCGATGAATGGCACCCTCTCCACAACCGCGACATTCACCCTCACCGTCACACCCCCCGCCTGCAGCCAAGGCACATTTGCAGGGCCGACCAACGTCGCCACCGGCAATTATCCCAACGCCATGGCCATCGGGGATTTTAACCGCGACGGCATCCAAGACATCGTCGCCACCAACTACAACCAGAGTTCGGTGGCTGTCAAGCTGGGCAATGGCACAGGGAATTTTGGCGGCGCGACCGTCATTCCTGTAGGCGCCGAGCCGACCGCCATCGCCGTCGGTGACTTCAATGGCGACGGCAAGCAAGACTTTGTGAGCGTGAGCATCGCCGACAATACCGTCTCGGTGCGTCTGGGCGATGGCCTGGGCGGATTCACGGGCATCACCGACTTGGCACTCGGCGGCGGCATGCAGCCGACTGGCGTCGCCGTCGGGGACTTCAACGAAGACGGATTTGCAGACATTGCGGGGACCGATGGCTTGAATGACCAAGCCTTCATTCGTTTGGGCGACGGTTTGGGCGGCTTCACCGCAGCTGCCAACGTGAGCGTGGATTTCACGCCGAGCGGCATCGTCGTGGCCGACTTCAACGAAGATGGGCACCAAGACATTGCCACGGCAAACTTTGGTTCGACCACTGTTTCGATCCGTTTGGGCAATGGGCTAGGCGGATTTACGGGCACGCTCGACGCTTTTGCGGGCTCGCAAGGGCCACAAGCCATGGCGATTGGCGACTTCAACGAAGACGGCCACCAAGATTTTGTCGCTACCAACGACGCCGCCAACAAGGCCACCATTCGTTTGGGTGACGGCTTGGGCGGTTTTGTGGGCACTACGAATGTATTCATCAACTTCACACCCAACGGCGTTGCCGTCGGCGATTTTAATGGCGATGGCCACCAAGACTTCATCACCGCCAATGCCGGCTCCAGCAATGCAGCCCTGCGTCTGGGAGATGGCGCGGGCAATTTTGTCAATGGCGGCAACCTCGCAACAGGGGGCGGACCATTTACCGTACTCGTGGGGAATTTCAACAGCGACGACGTGCAGGATGTAGCAATCAGCAGCGGCACGGCGGGCAATCTCTCCATCTACCTGGGTGCGGGCAATGAAATCGATGTGCAGGGCAATGCCATCGGCATCGCCGATGGGGATCTCACCCCATCCCTGACGGACTTCACCGATTTTGGCAGCGTGGGCGTGGGCAGTCCCATTGCCCGCACATTTACGATCAGGAACTTTGGCACCGATGCCCTCAACTTGGGAAATGGCGCCATCACCTTGTCTGGGCCGGATGCAGCTATGTTTGCGCTGAGTGGGATTACCTTGCCAGCAACTTTGGCCGGTGGGGCATCAACCACCTTCACCCTCACATTTACCCCGACCGTTGCGGGCATTAAATCGGCAACATTGACCATCGCCAACGACGACTGCAACGAGGCCGTGTATGATTTTGCCATCCAAGGTACTGGATCTGCCTGCACCGCTGCGGTGTTTTCGGTCTGCCCATCGGCCATCAACACCACAAACGACCCCGGCACCTGCGCTGCGGTGGTCAACTACACCGCTACCGAAACTGGCACCGCCCCCGTTGCGCTGACATACACCATCACCGGCGCTACAACCCTCTCGGGCAGCGGCACAGGTTCGGGCGCTACATTCAACGTCGGCACCAGCAATGTCAGCATCACCGCGACCAATGCTTGCGGTTCTGCCACTTGCGCATTCACCATCACCATCGCCGACAACCAATTGCCCACCGCCACCTGCCAGAATGTGACCCTCACGCTGGATGGCAGCGGCAACGCCACACTCAACGCCAGCGCCGTCAACAATGGCAGCACCGACAATTGCACCCTCGCAACGGTGACTGTTGCCCCATCGGCATTCAACTGCACCAACGTCGGTTCACCTGTGCCGCCCTCGATCTGGATCAACGAAATCCACTACGACAACCTGGCCACCGATGTCGGCGAATTCATCGAATTGGCTGGAACGGCGGGCATCAACCTCGCGAACTATGCCATCGTGCGTTACAATGGTTCCGTGCCAGGAGCGGCCGTCATTTACACCACGCCCGCCCAAACCACCGTGCTCACGGGCACCATCCCCAACCAGAGCAATGGTTATGGCACCTTTGCAGTATTTTTCCCCCAGGACGGACTGCAAAATGGTACGAGCGACGGTTTTGCCCTCGTCAATACCGTCACCAACACTGTCGTGCAGCTGCTGAGCTATGAAGGTGTGTTTACAGCTGGACCGGGTCAAGGCCTGGCTTCTGGCATGGTTTCGACCAATCTGCCCGTGTCTGAGCCTGGCTCGATCACGGGTGGCAGCATCCGCCTCGCGGGAACTGGCAATACATACAGTAGCTTTGCTTGGCAAGTGCAAGCGGCCCCCGCGAGTCCGGGTGCCATCAATGCCGGGCAAGTCATGAGCCCCGCAGGCGGCGCAGTGGCTACCCTGACCGTGACCGACGCAAGTGCGAATACCGCCACTTGCACCGCACAGATCACCATACTCGACAGCCAAGTGCCTGTCATCGTCTGCCCAGCCAACATTACAGTGAGCGCCGCGATAGCCGCTTGCAGCGAGGTGGTCACCTATACAGCGCCCGTCGGCACCGACAATTGCACGCCCGTCACGACCCAGACCACGGGCTTGGCATCGGGCGCGACCTTCCCGATCGGCCTCACCACCAATACCTTCAGCGTCAGCGACGGCCATGCCAATACTGCCACCTGCACATTTACCGTCACGGTTACCGATACGGAATTGCCTGCTATCACCTGTCCTACAGCAGTCACTGCCAGCAACGATCCCGGCATCTGCGGGGCTGCGGTTTCGTATTTCGCCCCGCTCAGCACCGACAATTGCCCGGGCGTCACGACCCTGCAAACGACGGGCTTGGCTTCCAATGCCACCTTTCCCGTCGGCGTGACCACCAATGCATTCATCGCCAACGATGCGGCTGGCAACACCGCCACCTGTACATTTACGGTCACGGTGAGCGACAGCGAATCCCCGACCTGGACCGCTTGCCCCGGCAATCTCACCGTTTCCTCATCCGCGACGACTTGCGACGCAGTCGTCACTTGGACTGCGCCGACAGCCGCTGACAACTGTAGCGTGGCCGGTTCGAGCAGCAGCCATGCACCCGGCAGCACATTCGCACTTGGCACTACCCTCGTCACCTATACCACGAGCGACCCAGCTGGCAATACAGGCACATGCAGCTTTGCCGTGACGGTCGATGATAGCATATCCCCTGTGGCCACCTGCCAGGCCGTGAGCCTCACGCTCGATAGCCTCGGCAATGCCAGCCTCACGGCCGCAGCGCTCGACAATGGCAGCAGCGACAACTGCGGCATCGACAGCATCAGCATTAACCTGAGCGCCTTTGGTTGCGCGCAGGTGGGCAGCAACACCGTGATCCTCACGGTCACCGACATGAGTGGCAACACTGCTACCTGCGCATCCACCGTCACGTTGACAGCGCCAGCCTTGGTAGGCAGCGCCTTGGCAGATACCACGACTTGCGGCTACAACATCACCTGCCCAGGTGGCAACGATGGTGTGGCCCACGCCTTGGGCGGTGGCGGATGCCCCGGCTACACCTACCTCTGGAGTTCGGGGGCGACCACCAGTACCGTCACGGGCTTGTCTGCAGGCACGCATACCGTGACGATCACCGATGCCTCGGGCGGCACCTCGGTGCAGACGATCACCCTCGTGGCACCCGCTGCCATCCAACTGACCGGTAGCAACTCAGCCAGTTGTTTCAACGACTCGACCGGAACCGCATCCGTCTCAGCGACAGGCGGCAACGGCTGCTCAGGATACAGCTATTTGTGGAATACAGGTGAGACTGCAAACGCCATTGCAGGCCTCACGGCAGGCAATTACACCGTGACCGTGACCGATGGCGCAAGTTGCACATCGTCTGTGGCCGTGACTGTTGCAGCATTGCCCGCGTTGAACCCGACCTTCACCGTGGCCGGCGACGACCTGAGCGCCACGCAAACCTGGGCCACCTACCAGTGGCTGCTCAATGGGGCACCTATCAACGGCGCGACCGCAAACACCTATAACGCAACCACCAGCGGCAGCTACGCCCTCCAAGTCACTGACACCAACGGTTGCAGCGGCATCAGTGCCAGCTCCACAGTAGTCGGCATCACCGCGACAGCCTTCGCAAGCGGAATGCAGCTCTATCCCAATCCCGCAACCGACCAAGTCAGGCTCCGCACGAAATCTCCCCTCTTCGAGCCTGTTACCATTTGCCTCTACGATCAGCTCGGCCATCGCCTTCACATACGAGCCTTGCCAGAATTGACCAGCGACCTCACCATCGACCTGAAAGGCTACGCAAAAGGAATGTATCTGATCGAAATCGTGAACGCTCAGGGCCAACGCAGGGCGATGCGTTTGGTAGTGGAATAAAGAAAGCCTTCGCAAGGGAAAAGAAATCATACTGGCGTTCATAGTCTCGCAGTGACCCGCAGGACGAATAGCAAAATGGTTAGTTAAAAGCCGCAGACAGCGATGAGACAGCATCGCCAAAGGACGCAGAGCCAGTAATACGCTCTGCGGTCTCTGCGTCCTTTGCGGTTCCATTTTTAGCCATCCATCCGCCCAACCAAAACAGAAGCCCAACAAATTCCCCCAACAACGCCACCCACCCCAAACTCTGAACTCATAACTCTGAACTCATAACTTTCAATCCAATTGTCAATCCCCAATTCTCCGCCGTTCTCCTCTTTTCCTTAGCTTTACCCCATGATCCCTGTCATGGAACATTTTTATACCCTGCAAGGCGAAGGCCGTTGGGCAGGAACGCCCGCTTATTTCATCCGATTGGCGGGTTGTGATGTCGGTTGCGTGTGGTGCGACGTCAAAGAAAGCTGGACCGTCACAGCCGATCAGTGGGTGCCGATCGCCGACATGGTCGCCCTCGCCAAGGCTTCGGGCACGCAACGCGTCGTGATCACCGGCGGCGAACCTGCGATGTATGACCTCGCGCCGCTCACTGACGCGCTCCATGCCGAGGGTTTGTTGTGCCATATCGAGACCTCGGGCGCGCATCCTTTTTCGGGGACATTTGACTGGATCACATTTTCCCCCAAGAAATTCAAGGCCGCCCTGCCCGAATATTACCGACTGGCACATGAATTGAAGGTGATCGTCTATGTGACCCAAGATCTTGCCTGGGGCGAGGCTGAAGCCGCCAAATGCGACCCAGCTGTCACCAGTTTTTATTTGCAACCTGAATGGTCACGCCGCGACCGCGTGCACCAAGTCATAGAGTACATCAAGGCGCATCCACAGTGGAAATTGAGCCTTCAAACGCATAAGTATGTCGAGATTCCCTAGCATGAACAGCCTTTTGCGCCTCGCGCTTACCTTTTGCCTCTTTGCATTGCTCGTGAGCTGCAAGACCCAGGCCCAAGGTGGCGGCAAATCCAAGCCGAGCGACTATGGCATCAAGAGCAAAAAGGCGCTCGACCTCTTCGAGCAAGGCCGCATGGAGGCCCACGACCACCGCGATTACCAGCAGGCCATCATGCTCTACCGCGAGGCCATCGCGCTCGAACCCGCATTTGGGGAGGCCTACTTGCAAGCGGGGGCCTGCGCCCACGCCCGGCAAGACTACCCGCTCGCCTACGAATTTTTGATCAAAGCCAAGGGGTTGCTCAAGGATCCCAATCCCATGCTGTTTTACTTTTTGGGGAATGCGGCACTCTCAGAAGGACATTACGACGAGGCCGCACAAAACTATGACGCGCTTGCCAGCCTCAATCCGCCGCTGACCGCCAACGATATGAAGATCTTGGAGCGGAACCGCAAGGTCTCGCACTACGGCGCGCAGATGATGAAAAAGCCCGTGAAGTACGATCCGCAAAACATGGGCGACAATGTGAACAGCATCGGCGAGGAATACATGCCCAACCTTACTGCCGATGGGCAGACGGTGTTTTTCACGAGCCGCAGGCCCGGTTGCACAGGCGGCTACCAGGCCGAATACCGCGACTTCACCGAGGATTTTTACTTCAGCGAAATGGTCGATGGCAAATGGCAGCCCTGCAAAAACCTCGGCCCGCCCGTCAACACCGAGTTCAACGAAGGCGCGGCAAGCTTCTCGCCCGATGGCCAATATGTCTTTTTTGCAAGTTGTGGCCGCGAAGGCGGCTATGGCAGTTGCGACATCTACGTTTCCAAGCTGCAAGGCACCGTCTGGAGCAAACCCCAAAACCTGGGCCCGCTCATCAACACACCCGCCTGGGAGTCGCAACCCTGCATCTCCAACGATGGCAAAACCCTCTATTTCAGCAGTAACCGCGCAGGCGGATCGGGCAGCCACGACATCTGGTATGCCAATCTGGTGAATGGCAAATGGACGGAACCCAAAAACATGGGTGCCCCCGTGAACAGCGAAGGCAGCGAACAAGGCCCTTTCATCCATGCGGATGGCAAGACTTTTTACTTTTCTAGCGATTTCCATCCCGGATTTGGCAACTACGACATGTTCATTTCCCGGGCGACGGTGAATGGATGGTCGCAACCTGAGAACTTGGGATATCCGCTGAATACATCGGGGGCCGAGGCGCAGATCTTTGTGGAGAGCAAGGGCAATCTGGGCTATATCGCATCCGGCCGGGCAGGTGGTCTTGGCAAAATGGACATCTACAGCTTTTTGTTGGATGACCGCATCCGCCCAGACTTCACGACCTATGTGCGCGGCATCGTCTCGCAAAAGACGACCGGCAAGGCGCTCGACGCCACAGTGACTTTCATCAATGTGACGACGGGCGACACCATCCGCTCCGTGAACACCAACATTGCCTCGGGGCGCTACATGCTCAACCTGCCGCTCGACCAGGACTACGTCGCCTTTGTCGACCGTAAGGGATATTTGCCCAAGAGCCAGCTGTTTTCCTTGAAGAATGTCGATCCCAAGACCACGCCCTTTTTCGACGTGGACATCGAGTTGGAGCCCATCGGCGTCGGCTTGGAGATGATCATGAGCGCTGTGTTTTATGAAACCAACAAGTTTCAGTTGCTCGACGACAGCAAGCCCGAGTTGGACCACATGTACAACTTTTTGCGGATCAACAAGAGCCTCAAAGTCGAGATCGGCGGCCACACCGACAACGTCGGCACCGACAAAGAAAACCAAGTGCTGAGCGACAACCGCGCCGCCGAAGTGCGCAAATACCTGATCGCCAAAGGCATCGCCGCCGACCGCATCACCTGGAAAGGCTACGGCGAGGCCGTGCCCATGACCACCAATGACACCGAGGAGGGCAGAGCCCTCAACCGCCGGACGGTCTGCAAGATCGTGGGGATGTGATGGGGGAGGGGATTGTTTGATGAGATGTACATCGGTTTTGGAATGGAATGATCAGGACATTTGCCCAGATCGAGCAATGGGGTCATCGATGGCTCGCAGGTGCCTTGCCGCGTTCTGGTCATCAACGAAGCGGTTTTCTCGCAGACAACCATCAGGACGCGGCCACTGGATTTGCCCAAATAGCCTGCCAATTGGATGACAGGGCGTAAGCCGCAAAGCCGAGGTATGATCGGCAAGTTTTCCGCGGACGGCGGCATAAAAAGTGGTACTTTTGCTAGAAGGTGCATTTTGCGCAAAAGTCATTCAAAATGAAGACGTTCATACTTTGAAGATCCCTAAGGAAATAGCGCTTCTGGCAAGCCTGCAAAACCACGCCGTTACCGAGTCATAGCGTTCTCTTACGCCCGCTTTTGCATGCTCTTGACCGGAGTACATGCGTTTTGTGACTCGTAAATTTTGGCGAAAATGAATTCCGCAACCCCTTTGGACGGCAAATTGAACGATTTGGAGCAATCTGACAACCGTATTCCAGTTGTAGGCATCGGTGCCTCGGCAGGTGGTTTGGAGGCATTCAAAAAGCTGCTGAAAGCTATTCCAGAGGATTCAGGCATGGCTTATGTGCTGGTGCAGCATCTCGATCCCAGTCACGAGAGCATGCTGCCAGCGCTATTGCAAAAGGTTACCCGCATTCCCGTTTTGGAGATCACGAATGATATAAAGGTGAAGCCCGATCACATCTACGTGATCCCCAGCAACAAAATGATGATCGCGACCGATGGCGTTTTGTTGCTCGCACCACGGCCAGCAAAAAATAAAAAGGGCAATATGCCCATCGACCTCTTTTTTGCTTCGTTGGCAGAGGTGCATCAAGCGCATGCGATCGGGGTCGTGCTTTCGGGGACGGCCTCTGATGGCACGCTCGGGCTCAAGGCGATCAAGGATCATGGAGGTATTACGTTTGCGCAAGATGAGGCCTCGGCGGCTTATGAAGGCATGCCGCAAAGTGCGGCCGAGGCAGGTGTTGTAGATTTCATTCTCCCTCCCGACAAAATACCCTCCAAAATCATAGAGATCGTCAAAAGCATGGAGGTGCAAGATGGTGATGCAAGCACGCTGCAATCGGATGGAGAGGAAATGTTTAAACAAATCATATCACTTTTGCGCCTTCGCAAAGGCACTGATTTCACCTATTACAAACAGTCGACGATCGAGCGACGCATCCTACGCAGAATGGCGCTTACAGGCTGCGAGGTGCCGGCAGCATACCTCAAATACCTGCGCGACACGGCACTGGAATTGAATATTTTGTATCAAGATTTGTTGATACCTGTGACCACCTTTTTTCGGGATCCCAAAAGCTTTGAAAATCTCGGCAAGCTGATCTTTCCGCAAATCGTAGCCAACAATGCCAAAGGAGAAACGATACGCATTTGGGTAGCAGGATGTAGCACAGGGGAAGAGGCCTACTCCATCGCCATCTGCATCAAGGAGTTTTTGGGGGAAAGCCGACAGCGCGTGCAAATATTTGCCACTGACCTCAGCGAGCCGGCCATTGCAAAAGCGCGGGTCGGCATCTATTTCACCAATGAACTGACCAAGGTCTCGCCAGAGCGCTTGGAGCAGTATTTTACGAGGATCAATGGCAGCTATCAGGTCAATAAGGCGCTGCGCGAGATGTGCGTTTTTGCCGTGCACAACTTTGTGAAAGATCCGCCATTTGGCAAGATGGACTTGATCACTTGCCGCAATGTGCTCATTTACATGGAGTCTTACCTTCAGAAAAAGGCGCTTACGACATTCCATTATTCGCTCAACCCCAAAGGATTTTTATTGCTTGGCAAGTCTGAGACGACTAGTGGCGTGCCAGATCTTTTTTCAACTGCAGCCAAGGGTGACAAAATATTCTCGCGCAAAGCTGGGCCTGGCAAGTTCATGCATGTCGCAAGTGAGCGCAGTGAGCTCAACCTGAGCCATGCTGAAAGCAATGCTCAGAATGAAAATACCCGCACCGATTTTCAAAAGGTAGCTGACGACATCATGCTCAGCAAATACACGCCGCCAGGCGTGGTGGTCAATGAGGCGATGGATATTGTACATTTTCGTGGGAAAACAGGGAGCTATTTGGAGCAATCTTCTGGCAAGCCCAGTCACAATATTTTCAAGATGGCAAAGCATGGGTTGGCGTTTGAGCTGCGCAGCATCATGCACAAATCCAAGAAACAAAATGGCCCCGTCATCAAGCAAAACATACCGCTTGAAGACAATGGACGCATTCGCCACATCGCCATCGAGGTCTCCCCGCTGCCCAATATCGTCGAGCGGCATTACTTGATCCTATTTTTGGAGCGAGACACAGTGGGGGCAGATGGGTACCAAAGCGCTTCCTCGCCAGTGGCACGAGTTGGAGGCACTGCCAAATCCAAAATGGATGCCAAGGATTTGCGCATCCTACAGTTGGAAAATGAGCTTGCGGAGGCCCGCGAAGATATGCGCAGCATCACCGAAGCACAAGAGGCCGCCAATGAGGAACTCCAAAGCGACAATGAAGAATTGCTGAGCGGGAGCGAAGAGCTCCAAAGCCTGAACGAAGAGCTGGAAACCAACAAAGAAGAACTCCAAAGCACCAATGAGGAGCTCACGGTGGTGAACCAAGAAATCGTGAACCTCAATGAGCAAGTGACAGAGGCAAGGGATTTTGCCGAGGCGATCAATGCCACGATCCATGAACCGATGCTCATACTCGATGGCAATCTCAGGATAAAATCGGCCAATCGATCCTTTTACAAACTTTTCAAGCTTCAAGACCGAGATACTGAAGGGGTGCACTTGTTTCAACTCGATCAAAGGCAATGGAACATCCCCCAGCTGCGTGATTTGCTGGAAGAGATCATCCCCAAAAGCTCACACTTCAATGATTTTGAACTCACGCAAGACTTTCATGGATTGGGTGAAAAAACATTGCTGCTCAATGGGAGTCAGTTGCTGCAAAAGACCAACCAAGAGCAATTGATTTTGCTGGCCATCTATGATGTCACGGAGGTGAGGCGTTTGGCAAATGAACTCAACATCAGCGAGAAGAAAGCCTTGATGGAGCAATTTGAAATGGAGAAAAGGGCTAAGGAAGAGATTGAGCTTGTCAACGCCGCCTTGCTGATCGAAAAAGGCACGGCAGAGCGCAAGACCAAGATTGCAGAAGATGCGGTCAAGGCAAAGCAGCAATTTCTCTCCAATATGAGCCACGAGATCAGAACCCCGATGAATGCGATCATAGGGTTTACCAATGTGGTGCTCAAGACAGCCTTGAACGAGACCCAAACAGAATACATCCATGCCATCAAGACATCGGGTGATGCGTTGATCGTCCTGATCAATGACATCTTGGACCTCGCCAAGGTCGATGCAGGCAAAATGACATTTGAAGCAACCCCTTTTAATTTGTCTGATGCGATCCGTGGGATGCTGCATCTGTTTGAGCCCAAGATCAAAGAGAAAAACATTGAATTGATCACCGCATTTGACAACACGATCCCCGAGACCATTTTGGGTGACCCGATGCGCCTGCGGCAGATCATCCTCAATTTGATGAGCAATGCGATCAAGTTTACAAAGGAGGGGTCGATCAAGATCAGCGTCTGCTTACTGATCGAGGACGCGCACTCTGCAACGATTGATTTTACGATTGCCGACACGGGTATCGGCATCTCTGAGGACAAGCAGCAGTATATTTTCAATAATTTCGAACAAGCCCACCTTGAAACGAGCGGTTCATACGGTGGTACAGGCTTGGGATTGGCGATCGTGAAACAGCTTGTGGAACTGCAAAATGGCTCCGTTTCTGTCAAAAGCCAGCTTGGACAAGGATCAACATTCAGCTTTCAGATGAAATTTGAAAAGCAAAAGGTCGCTGCAAACAATCAAATTGGTCAGCCTGCGGAGACCGCCAAGCTGAACACGCTGGGAGCTGAAGCAGCCAAGAAAGCAAGAATATTGGCGGCGGAGGACGTGACTTTGAATCAAATGCTTATTCGCATCATCGTTGAGGATTTTGGGTTTGAGATCGACATTGTCGCCAATGGCAAGATCGCTATTGAGAAGCTCCAGGAAAATGATTACGCCCTCGTGCTCATGGATTTGCAGATGCCGGAAATGAATGGTTTTGAAGCCACTGACTACATCCGGAACACGCTGCATTCCGAAATACCCATCATAGCCCTCACCGCCGACGTCACGCCCATCGATATCAAGCGCTGCTACGAGGTCGGGATGAACGACTATATCTCCAAGCCGATCGACGAGCAATTGTTGTACAACAAAATGCTGCGGTGTCTGCAGGATTGAAGACTCCGCAGGAGCAAGTCAAAACTCTTCCAAAATCCCAAGGCACAACACCGATTCTCAAACCGTCACGCTCTACGAACTGCTCACTGCTCCGACCTCCTTCTGCGCAGCTGTTCTCAATTTCTGCATGGCCACATCTCCCCCCGATAAGCATTTCTTTCCTATTTTGCAGCCTCGTTTGATACGGAATGCTTTTTAACTCCACACAGTTTCTCCTATTCCTACCGTTGGCCCTCATCGGCTACTTCTTGATGCCTTATCGGCTGCGGTGGGCGTTTGTGCTGCTGTGCTCCTATTACTTTTACATGTGTTGGCGCATCGAATATGTGCTGCTCATCATGGGCTCGACCGTCTTTGACTTCATGGTCGTGCGCGCCATGGGCGCACTATCAGACCCGCAATCGCGCAAACCGCTGCTTTGGCTCAGCCTCGGCATGAACCTCGGCGTACTCTCTTTCTTCAAATACTTCGATTTTCTGGCCAGCACCGGCAATTCGCTCACCGAGGCCCTCGGTGGCGGCGCGCCCTTGCCGATCTTCCACATCTTGCTGCCTGTCGGCATCAGCTTCTACACATTTCAGTCCATGGCCTACGCCATCGACGTGTACCGAGGCCACAAGGAGCCCGAGCAGCACCTTGGCTACTTTGCGCTCTTCGTCTGCTATTGGCCGCAACTTGTCGCAGGCCCCATCGAACGATCGGGCACCATGCTGCCCAAACTCAAGACCGACTTTGCATTTGACTACGACCGCACCCTCATCGGCTTGAACCGCATTGCGCTTGGCTTCTTCAAAAAACTCGTCGTCGCCGACCGTCTCGCCGTCTATGTCACCGAGGTCTACAGCCACCCCCAAGACTTTGGAACCATCGCCATCGCCATCGCGGCAGTCTTCTTTGCCTTTCAGATCTACTGCGACTTCTCGGGCTATACCGACATCGCCATCGGTTGCGCGCGCATCATGGGTGTGACCCTGACAGAAAACTTTGACCGGCCCTACAGCGCGACCTCCATCACCGAGTTTTGGCGCAGGTGGCATATTTCGCTGTCCAGTTGGTTTCGCGACTACGTCTACATCCCGCTCGGCGGTAGCCGTGTGCTCAAGTGGCGCATGTACTACAACCTCTTCATCACATTTCTTTTGAGCGGACTCTGGCACGGTGCCAATTGGACATTTGTGATCTGGGGCGCTTTCCATGGTGGATTTCTGGTCTGGGAAAAGCTCACTGAGGATTTGCGCACGCGGATCAAAACGCAGACCTTCCTGGCCAGGATTCCCAAACTCGTCAATGCCTGGAGCTTGAGCATTACCTTCTTCTGGGTGGTAATCGGATGGATATTTTTCAGGGCCAAGAGTTTGGGCGAAGCGATCACAGTGTTCAAGGGCTTGGGCGCGATGGACTTTCGCGTGAACCTCATCGAATTGATGGCGGGCAATGGACTTTTTAACTTTGGGATGAGCCTACTGGCCATCGGCCTGCTACTGAGCTCCTATTTGCTGCCCAAGGATCTGAAGATCAGATACAATTTGGCATTTTTGCTCACAGTTGGCTTGGTGATACTTTTGTTTGGGAAAGGAGGACAAAGTGACTTCATCTACTTCCAATTCTGAACCGCTGCCAGGCCGCGCCATCCAATGGCAGCACTTTGGGCGCTTGTTGTTGCGCATCGTGTTGCCACTGCTCGTGATCGGGCTGCTGATCTGCTTGGGTTTGGATTGGGTGGTGCGTGTGCGACTCATCGGGGAGACGCCCAGCCACGGCGCCGCCAAGCTCTACCGCATCCAAGAGCCACATCCCGGCGAAATTGCAATCATCGGCAGTTCGCGAGCCTTGTGTTCCTACATTCCTGACAGCATCGGCCCCAATTATTACAATTATGGGGTGAATGGAGCAGGTTTTGCGGTCATGGACATCTTTTTGAAACGGGTGCTGGAGCATGCAGACACCACGCCCATCATTTTGAACCTTGATTACGAGATGTTTTATTACCAGTTGGGCGACATCAACACCTACTTGCCGCATACCGATATGCCCGAGGTGCGGCCGCTGCTCAAGCGCGCAGGCAATTACAGCATGCACATGGAGCTGCCCGGCATCAGGTACTACGGATGCGTGGATGCTTTTATGAAAGACCGCCTCAACGAGCGCTTGCAACTCACCAAAATTACCAACAAGGGCGCAGTAATCGACAAGTCACCCTACAATGCCGCACAATTTGCAAGGCTGGTGCAACAGCGTGAGGATTGGGCCCTGTCGCTCAAACCCTTCCATTCCTTGATCGATCAGCTCTTTGCACGCATACGCAGTCACCGCGAGCGCACCTTTGTGCTCGTCGTCGCGCCCTATCACAATAGCTATTTGAAATCGCTGGACATCGAGAGCATCACGCTCTCACAGCAACTGCTCGATCACTTGCGCCGCGAGCCAAACGCGGTTGTATTGGATTGGGGCTGGCAGTCTTGGTCGGATGAATTTTTCACCAATACCACCCACGTAAACCTCAAGGGCGCAAATGCATTCAGCGCCAAGTTGCGGGAAGCCATGGGCAGTGTGCGCGGCGTAGCCGCACAGTCGCCCAAAGCCCTCGCAAATCCTCAGTCCTCGCCGCCTGAACCCGAGCACCAATCGCCCAAGGCTCCATCCACCGTCATTCCGCTCAACCTCCCCAAGCAGGAACTCAAATCTGTGAGCATACCCAAAGCAGCGCCCACCAAAACGCTGGACCCCGAGCATCAAATCCAGCATCAACCCTACCCTAATCCCGAACCGAACCCCAATCGCGTACCCGAACCGTACCCTAAGCCCGAACCGTACCTTAGGTCGTCTTCTCCAATCGTGCCCTAAACCCTTACCCGAACTCTAAAATGTTGCGTCGATTCATCAATCTCATCAACAATACCAGCCCATGGTGGTTGTTTTTGCCCTTTCTGCTCTTCTATGTGGTCCTGGCCCTCGTCATGGAGCCACATACTGAGCTCCTTTATGATGAAGGACGCTACTGGGGATTTGCACTCAACATGCTGAACGGCCACTACCACTACAAGGAGGGCTATCAATTCTTGTGGAATGGGCCCGGCTACCCGATACTGCTGCTGCCATTTGTCGTGCTGAATTGTAAACCCTGGGTTCTGGAATTGCTGAATTCGCTGATGCTTTATGCCACGGTGGTGTACTTTTTCAAGCTGATGAATATGTACATTTCACGCAAGCAGGCGCTCTTTGCCACACTGATCCTGGCTTGTTACTGGCCGCTGTATGAGGTCTGTCTCCCCTACATCATGACTGAGGCGCTGTGCATGCTCCTCACCGTGACGGCTTCCTATTTCCTCTGCAAAGCCTTCCGGCTCAAGGACTATCGCTGGCGTACAATCTTGTTGCCCGCATTTTTGCTGGGCATGCTCGCCCTCACCAAGGTGATTTTTGGCTATGTGATCATGGTCATGATCGTGGTTTGCTTGGTTGTCTGGCTACTCCGCGGGCGCTCGCACCGCATGTGGCAGATGAGCAAAGTGTTCCTTTTTGCACTCGCTTTTTGCACGCCCTACCTGCTCTATACCTATTCGCTCACTGGTCAGGCTTTCTATTGGGGAAATGCTGGCGGATTGCAACTTTACTGGATGTCCACGCCTTATGAGAATGAGTTAGGAGACTGGCATGTGGCGACCTTGGAGGAAGATACGACCCTGATGAAAAACCACGGAGTCTTTTTTGCCAGCATCAATCACTTGAGTGCGCAACAGCAAGATCAGGCGCTCAAGGTGCAGGCCATCGCCAACATCAAAGCCCATCCCAAGAAATTTGCCTACAACTGGGTCGCCAACTTGGGCCGCACCTTTTTCAGCTATCCAAATTCATTTCTCAAACCCAGTAATGGCTACCTCAAGTACCTGGTTCCCAACATCTTTTTGATTGTCTTCATGGTGATCATGATGTACCCGACCGTGGTCTATTACAAGCGCTATCCTTTGGAGATACTCATTTTGCTGCTTTTTGCATTTGTGTATCTCGCGGGCATCTCGGTCTTGGCCTCCTATGCACGGTTTTTGTACATGACCGTGCCCATCTTCATGCTATGGATCGGCTGGGGCTTGCACCGGTTTGTCGCTTTCAATTTGGACCCACCTCGCTACCACGGCAACAACGGCGAATAAGCTTGAATCTTATGGCTGAGAAGTCGGCAACAATCAAGGTGCTCTTCTGCACAGACGGCATTTTTCCGCATTCGATCGGCGGCATGCAGCGCCATTCACGGCTTTTGGTTGAGGCGCTCTCGACCTTTCCTGAATTGGAGATTACGGTCTTGCACCCCCACGCAGGCGTGCAAGTGTTTGCACACTGCCCCACCGTGAAGGAGGTAGCCCTCCCTGCCCCTCCGAGCAATAAGCACTATTTCCTCGGGCTGCGCGATTACTCCAAGGCCGTGCTTGCCGAGGCCATGCGACGACCCGATCACTTGGTATATGCCCAGGGCTTGAGCGTATGGATGGGCGCAGCACAGTTGCAGCATCGGCTCATCGTAAATCCGCATGGGTTGGAGCCCTTTCAGGCGCTGGGCATCAAAGATCAGCTCAAGACCTGGCCCTACCGCTGGGTTTTCAGGCGGCTCTTTCGCACTGCCGCCCGCGTTGTCTCGCTTGGGGGCAGCCTCACAGGCATCTTGCAGCGCAACGGCCGCCCAAGCAATGTGGTCGTGCTCCCCAATGCGACCCAACTGCTGCAACAACCCGATGCAGCACTCATCAAGTCACCTGCACAACCGCTGCGGTTCCTGTTTGTGGGCCGCTTTGCCGCAAACAAGGGCATTGGCATCTTGCTAGCGGCCGCGCAGCGGCTCAATGCAGCAGGTTTTCAGGACCGCTTTGTATTGGATTTGGCTGGCAAGGGTCCGCTTTTTGAGGAAATGAAAGCAAAATATCCGCTACCCAATGCAAATTTCATGGGCTTTGTGCTGGATGCTGATTTGGATCGCTGTTATGCTGATGATCAGGTGTTTGTATTGCCGACTTTGTTTGAAGGCATGCCCACGGTGGTTTTGGAGGCCATGGCACGTGCGATGCCTATTTTGGTGACCGACACGGGCGCAACCCTGGAGTTGGTCGATGGTAGCAATGGTACCATCGTCGCCAAAAACGATGTACAGGCGCTGCAGACCGCTATGCAGGCGATGCTCGAATTGCCCGCAACCGAGTTTCAGGCGCGATCGGCGGCATCGCTCACCAAGGTGAAGCAGCGATTTACCTGGCCCATCGTCGCCGCAGCCCATCTTGCTTTGTTTCGCGATATGTGGCATTCTTCCTAAATTGCACACGCATTAATACACGGCCGCTTTGCTCGACGTCCTCGAACGACATAGGATACTCTTCATTTTCATCTTGCCGCTCATCTTGTTTACAGGAGCAGCGGCAGGTCCCGTGGCGATGGTCGTCACTGGCCTGGGCGTAGCCTACCTATTCTATATCGATGAGCACCAATCGATTATCGTTTTGTTTTTGCTATGCCTGTTGATGGGCGATAGCCGCATCGAGGAACTGCAATTCATCAAGCCGCTGCGGGCGGAGATCATGATCATGATGTTTATTTTTTCGATCTATGAGCTCCGCAACAACTATTACAAGATCAACGGCTTGATCTTGGCATTCCTCCCCTTCTTTTGGATTTCCATACTCGCGCTGATATTCAGCCCCAATTTGTCGACTGGCGTGAGCAAGATGCTGTCCTTTGGCTTGATCTATTTTGTAGGCTTCAACTACATCCACCACAAGTTTGAGCGCTATGGCACGCAACTGATGTCAGATTGTTTCTATGTGATTTTGTTCATTTTGGCATTGGGCTTTATGTTGTTGCCGGTCATCCCCGATCAAGTGACCTATGGCGGCATTCGTTACAATGGAATGATGGGCAATCCTAACGGGATGGGTATGTTGGTGACGCTCGTCTCGCCACTCATGTACTACCTTTTCAAGCGAGATCGCAACATTCCGCGGCGGCTCAAAGCCATTGCTTGGGCGCTCATCATCATCTCTTTGATTATGTGCTCAAGCCGGAATGCAATCTTTTCCGTGGCCTTGTTTTTCATCATTGTCTATGGTTTAGAAGGCAGCACCTTTCGCAGGGTGAGTTTTCTGTTCATCTTCTTGCCTGCGGTAGGTTTGATCGTCTACAATGTAGACATGGAGCAATTGGTCTATACCCTAGGACTGGAGCGCTATTTCCGGATCAAAGAATTCGGCTCTGGCTCAGGACGCATTTTTGCATGGCAGCATGCCCTCGTGCTCATCAAAAAATCACCCCTCATCGGCTGCGGATTCGCCTGCGAGGAATACAACTTCCTCGAGAAAACCTCCTTTCAACTCTGGCACTCTGGCCACCAAGGCGGGGTGCACAATTCCTTCTTGGCATTTGCCGTGAATACGGGGATCGTAGGCACGATTTGCTACCTCGGCTTCCTGCTCAATGCAGCCCGCAACGTGCGCAACCTGCGCATTGTGATACCCTTTATGGCATCAGCGATGTTTTCTGCCATCTTTGAGTCCTGGCTGATTTCCTCCTTGAGTGCATTTCAAATCCTCTTTTTGCTCACGCTGGTCTTCATGATCGTAGATACCAATCATGAAGAGCTCTTGGTTTCGTCGCTGGCAGGTGATTTTTCCAATACGGCTGCGGAGGGCAATATTCGATGACGGTGCTGGTGCTTTACTCTGAAATCGCGGGCTATTTCGTTGCTTGTGTGCGCCGCTATGTGCAGCTGCATGGCGGCACAGTACACATCGTGCGTTGGCCAATCAATCCCGAGGCACCATTTAAGTTTTCAGACGACCCCGGCATCGTCTACCATGAACGAGAGGACTATGATGATGCCGGCCTGCTCAAGCTGGCCCAAGCGATCAACCCCGACGCATTGTACATCTCAGGATGGATCGACAAATCCTACCTCAAGGTCGCACGCCACTTTTTTAAACTGGGTAGACCCGTGATTGCAGCATTTGATACCCAGTGGCGCGGCGATTTGCGTCAGCGCATCGCGACCTGGATTTCACCTTTTGTCTTCAAGCGCCGATTTACCCATGCCTGGGTGCCCGGCATGTTTCAATATGAATATGCGCGTCGGCTGGGATTTGCCCGTGACCGCATTCTCACGGGCATGTACTCGGCCGACACAGCCCTATTTGACGCCGTCTACGCGCCTGCCATGGCCGCAAAGGCAGCTCAATATCCGCATCGCCTCGTCTACGTAGGTCGCTACCTCGCGCTCAAGGGCGTCTTGGAGCTATACCATGCCTTCAGGGAGGTGAGCACCGAGGTGCAGCACGATTGGGAACTGGTGCTCATCGGCAACGGACCGCTCAAAGATGAGTTGAAAGAGACCCGCAACATTCATTTCCGAGATTTTGTGCAGCCCAGCGAATTGCCAAGCCTGGCCTTGGAAGCTGGCGCGCTCGTCTTGCCGAGCCGCAGCGACGCTTGGGGTGTGGTGCTGCATGAATTTGCTGCAGCTGGCATGCCCTTGATCTGCACCGATGCCGCTGGCGGCATCACAGCCTTTGTCAAAGAAGGCTACAACGGCTTTGTACATCGCCGCAATGACAAGGATTCACTCAAACAAGTGCTCAAGCTCCTTTTTGCCCAGTCAGACGACGACTTGCGACGCATGGGGCAACGCAGCCATGAGTTATCCAAGCAGATCTCGCCCGATACCTGGGCGGCTACCTTGCACCATGTTGTGGGAGGGCGCAGCTGATGTGTGGCATCGTCGGCATCATCGGGGCTGGCATTCCCAAGGGAGTGATTGAACGCATGACAGCAGCCATCGCCCATCGTGGGCCAGATTCTGATGGCTTTTTCAGCGAAGGTGATGTGCACCTAGGTCACCGCAGACTCAGCATCATCGATACCTCCGAGCGCGGTCGACAGCCGATGGAGGATGTCTCGGGCCGCTATGTGCTCATCCACAATGGCGAAATCTACAATTACCAGCAACTCCGGACTGAGCTTGAGTACCCTTGGCAGACAGGTACGGATACCGAAGTGATTTTGGCGGCCTATCGGCAATGGGGACCTGCATGCGTGGAGCGATTTGCAGGTATGTTTGCCTTCGCGATTTGGGACAAGTTAGCGCAGCGACTGTTCATTGCGCGTGACCGCCTGGGCATCAAACCCCTGTACATGCATGTGCAGCAGGGTAGACTGCTCTTCGGTTCGGAGCTGCGGGCACTGCTCGCCTCGGGGCTGATCCAAGGTAAGCTTGATCGGCAGGGCCTCCAATCCTACCTCATGTACCAAACTGTCTACGGATCGGGTAGCATCGTGCGAGATATTTCCATGCTGCCACCCGGTCACTATGCGATCTGGGAGCGTGGGGAGTTGCAGGTCACGACGTGGTGGGATGTATGGGCCAATGCAAGCCAAGAAGCACAGTCGCTTGACGCAGCAGCCGTGCGGCGGCGCGTGCGCGCGCTGCTGGACCAGTCCATTGCACGACGATTGGTCAGCGACGTGCCCGTAGGCGCGTTCTTGAGTGGAGGCATCGATTCGAGCGCTGTCGTGGCGCTCATGGCCTTGGCTTCCCCCCAACCCATCGACACATTCTCCATCATCTTTGACGAAAAGGAATTTGATGAGCGCGAATGGTCGGGCCTGATTGCTAAGAAATACAATACGCGCCACCATCCGATCTTGCTCAAGCCCAGTGATTTCTTGGACGCCCTTCCGGCTGCCCTGCGCTGCATGGACCATCCCAGCGGAGACGGCATCAACAGCTATGTGGTTTCGCAAGTGACGCGTGCCCAGGGCGTCAAGGTTGCGCTCTCAGGACTTGGGGGGGATGAACTCTTTGCGGGCTATCCCATTTTCACGTCCTTGCCCGCCATAATTCAGAAGCGCATCTTTCATTTACCCTACACCTTGCGCCGCCTCATGGCCTCCCTCTATGGCCTGTTGCAGCGGGGGCGTGAGGCTGGCAAAAAGCGCTCAGTGCTAGCACTTCCGCAGGTCGATCTGGAGTCTGTTTACCAGGTATTTCGCACGATCTACGACGCCGCAGATACCCAAACGCTGCTGCGACCGCTGTCAACAGGGCAGCATCCCCTGGCCGCCTTGCTTGCTGCAAATGCGGGGCTGCGTCGGGCATTGCCCGTCTTGAGCCAAATCGGTGGTTTGGAAATCAATTCCTACACCCAGAGTGTGCTGCTGCGCGACGCTGACCAAATGAGCATGGCCCATGCGCTCGAGGTCAGGGTGCCCTTCTTTGACCACGACCTTGTCGAGTTTGTGATGGGCATCCCCGACACAATCAAGGGCGGCACATATCCCAAGCAATTGCTCGTCGATTCGCTGGGAGACCTGCTGCCATCAGCCTTGGTGCACCGCAAAAAAATGGGATTTGTCTTTCCTTGGGAGCAATGGCTGCGCGGCGAATTGCGCAGCTTTTGCGAAGAGCGCTGGCAACAGTTTGCCGCGCGTGATTGCGTGGCACAGCCTGAGCGGTTTCATCAAATTTGGCGTGATTTTCAAGCGGGCAAGGGGCCTTGGTTGTGGACCCATATTTGGTTGCCAGTGGTTTTGGAAGATTGGTTGCAGCGCAATGGGGTGGATGCATGAATGCAGTAAGAAAGCAAATTTTGATCGCGATCGATTGGTACCTGCCGGGCTACCGAGGCGGTGGGCCGATCACATCGGTAGCCAATCTCGTGGATGCACTCGGCGGCGAATACGACTTCTCCATCATCACCTCCGACCGCGACTATGCCCAAAAAGACGCCTATCCGGGCATCGAGGCCGATACTTGGGTCACACTCAGCCCGCATTGCCGCGTATGGTATTGCTCGGCAGAGGCGGGAAGCTATCGGCATTTCAGGCGGCTCATTGCAGACACAGAATATGACTTGCTGTATTTGCAAAGCATGTTTTCTTTGCGATTTACGATCTATCCCCTCTGGAATAGCCGATCCAATAAGCCTGAAGTGCCAGTATTGCTGGCTCCACGCGGCATGTTGCATGCTGGCGCGCTCAGTCTCAAGCCGTTGAAAAAGAAGCTGTTTTTGGCACTGCTGCGCATCACGGGCATCCACAAGCAACTGCGTTTTCAAGCAACGGATGAGCAGGAAATCATTGACATTCGACAAGTGTTCGGTGCAGATACGGCAGTGTTGCGTGCACCTAACTTGCCCAGCATGAAACAGACTGCTTGGGTGAGCATTCCCAAGGAACCTGGCGTGTTGCGGCTCGTTTTTTTGTCGCGGCTGACCGAGAAAAAGGGGCTACATTTTATTTTGGAGTGGCTGCGCGAGCAGCGAGCGAATGTGCAGCTCGACATCGTCGGCCCCGACGAAGAGCAAGGATATTGGCAACGCTGCGAACAACTGATCGCTGCATTGCCCCCGCATATACAGGTGCGCAAACATCCGCCCGCACCGCCTGAGGAGGCTGTAGCTTATTTGCAGGCTGCGCATTGCTTTGTGATGCCCACCCTAGGCGAGAACTTTGGGCACGCCATTTTTGAAGCCCTAGGTGTGGGCCGCCCAGTCCTCATCAGTGACCAAACGCCTTGGCGCGATTTGCAAGCAAGGCAATTGGGTTATGACATTCCCCTGAAAAACCAAAGGGAATACCATGATGCCTTGCAGCAGTTGGCGGCAATGGATCAAGTGGAATGGGATCGTTGGGCGCAAGCGGCTTGGACCTATGCGGCCGCCTTTATCGCCGACGGGAAGCTATTGGCCGAAAACGAGCAACTATTGCAAGCAGCGATGCTGCCAGAGGCAAACAAGCCTCAAGTTTGAGGAATTCACGCTCTATCAGGGCCTTGTCTGAGCAGGAAGCAGTGTCGACTACGGCATTTTGTGCAGGTACCCATTCACAAAATAATTCCTTTTGATGTTTTGTTAACATAGTTGGAAATGCATAACTTTAGTTTTCGCTGCGGATCTCCCGTGAAGCAGGTATCATAGGTTGGTAGGTTTTATTTCAGTAATAGGGATTTCGAGATGAAGCAAAAAATTACTTTTTGTGCTCTGTTTGGCTGTGCTATTTTTCTGTCTACATTTTGTAACCTTCAAGGTCAGAACGTCGGTATTGGCACGGCTGCTCCTTTGGATAAGCTCCATGTCGCAGGCAACGTACGCATCAATCCCCTCGCCGGGGTTGGCATACGCATGGTGGGTTCAGATGCCAATGGCACGCTCGTGAACATCGCTGCGGGCGCCAATGGACAAGTCCTGACACAGACAGGTGGCGGGCCTGCATGGCAAAATGCGAGCAATGACTGGACCGTCGTGGGAAATGCAGGCCTCAATGGCGGCACGACCGTGGTTGCGGGAACCAATTTCCTGGGTACCACAGACAATCAAAACCTTGATTTTCGCACGAATAATATTTTCCGGGGGCGCATCAGTAACCTCGGCGAATTCTTCATTGGCACCTTGAATACCGTGCTCACGGGCGATTTGATGAACGGCGTGGGCAACGTGACCTTCCCTTGGGCTGTAAATGGCTACACAGCCTTTGATGGCGCTGGCAGCTATGGCCAAGTGACCTCAGGCGCGACCATCTTTGCAGGCGTACAAGGCGAATACAATGGCACCAATGCACAAGGTGCAGGCGTGAGAGGCCTCGCCCTGACGGCCACTGCAGGCACGTCATTCACGGCTCCGCACACAGGTGTGAGCGGGGGGGCCACTACCGCAGGTTCTTATAAATTTGGAACCTATGGATCGGGTGGGGCGTCTGCACGCTCAGGCGGTGTATTGGGGAATGACTTTGGCGTTGCGATGGGTGGCATCGGCTACTATTCTTCGGGCTTGCTCGACTATGCAGTCTACGGCTTTGGCTTGGCCCACGCAAACGGGGTTGCGGGCGGCCGTGCTGCCTCGGGGCAATTGCCTGCCACAGTGGGAATGGATCAACCCAATACCATGATCGGCCTCGGCATCTATGGTGGTGTCATGGGCGGATGGGTCAAGGGCATGAAATATGGCATGCACGTGACAGGCGAACGCACGAGTTTGTATGTCGACGGGCCGACTTTCACCAATCAGCCCATTCAGCAACTTGTCACCATGGACGATGGCAGCCGTGTAGCTACCTTCGTGCCATCATCTGCGACAGCCGACGTTTATGCACGCGGCAAATCCAAAATGGCTGCCGGGCAGACCTATATCGCATTTGAGGATCACTTCCTGCAAAGCATTGGCGATCCGCAAAACCTTGTCATTACGGTCACGCCTAGCGGCAATTCAAACGGCGTATTTGTAGCATCCATCGATGCAAATGGCTTCTGGGTCAAGGAAAACAACAACGGAAGCTCCCATGTAGAACTCTCGTGGATCGCCATGGGACAACGCAAGGGCAGTGAGACGATCACCGCATCCCCAGAAATCCTTGACGCAGAGTTTGATCACCACATGCGGGCCATGATGCACAACGACATCTCTACCGAGGAAAGTGGGGCTGTATGGTGGGACGGTACCCAAGTGCGTTTTGACACACCACCTGCAAAAGCACCATCCACTGAGCATCTTCAGTTGATGCGCCCGCAACCACTGAGCGGTAAATAAGCCTGCTCAATCGGCTCCGCAGAAACCAATCGATACGGCGACCACAGGGTCGCCGTATCGATGTTGGGATACCTGTGTAAGAAAATAGGATAGTTTATCTCAATTCGCTAGCTTAGCATTCCGTTGTGGATCGTCTGTGAAGCAATGGCTTACAACTATTAGGTAGAAAATCGGTAATCAATCGTATCGCGATGAAGAACTCAAGGTTTTTGTTGGTGATGATGGCTTGCGCTGCTACACTTTCGGTGTCGGGCTTGCATGCCCAAAATGTGGGCATCGGTACCGCAACGCCTCTTGAAAGGCTCCATGTCGCGGGCAATGTACGCGTCAATCCACTCGCGGGCGTGGGCATACGGATGGTAGGTGCAGATGCAAGTGGCACGCTCGTGAACATTGCCGCCGGCACCAACGGTCAGGTTTTGACCCAAACGGTGGGCGGTCCCGCATGGCAAAACGCTGGGGGTGGTTGGCTCACGACTGGTAATGCAGGCACTTTGCCCGCAGGCAACTTCATGGGCAGCACCGACAACGTCGACGTAGTTTTTCGCACCAACAATACCGAGACATTTCGCATGACCAATGGGCAGCGCGTCGGGATCGGTACGGCAGCGCCAGCACAAAAATTGGAAGTCTTTTCAGGAGCAGGAGACGCCATCTTTGGCCACAGCTCCAATGTGGGCGCCTTTTTGGGCTACGAAACGAACTTCAGCTTCGGCGTTCCCGTTCAAAACCTGCTTGGCGCAGGCGTTTGGGCGAGCAACCCTGCCGCAGGTTATACTTCTGCCTTTGCCCAATCATCAGGCGCTGCCACAGTAGCCGCCAACATCTCCTACTCCAACGTCTGGATGGCCACCTACAATTATGTAGATAACTCCTCCACGACCTATAATCCATCGGCGAGCTACAATCAGCTCAACGTGACGGGAGCAGCCTTGGGGGGAACACAAATTGGCCTTCGCGGTTGGAGTGAACGTGGTACTACGGCTGGCAACCCAGGCTATACCGTCGGTGTGCAAGGCATCGCCGATGCACAATTTCAAGATGCCATCGGTGTACAGGGAATCTCTTTCAGCTCTTCTGGAGGCGTTAGTACGGGAGGATATTTTGAAGGCAACAACTATCTCGGCACAAACATCGCTTATGCTTATGTCGGAGGCTGGATCAATGGCGCAACTGCCCGCAAGATTGTGGGTACTGGTACGGTCTCCGAGATTGTGCCTACCCCCAACCATGGCCGCGTGACATTGACTTGCCCAGAATCACCCGAATATTGGTACCAAGATTACGGCAGCGTGAACCTTGTGAATGGCCAAGCGCATGTGGATCTGGATCCCATCACCGCCGAGATCGTCGTCGTCGATGCCAACAATCCCATTCGCGTGTTCACCACGCCCGTCAACATGCCCAACTTCAACGGCGTGACGATCATGAACCAAACGGCAACTGGCTTTGACTTGGTGGAATTGAATGGCGGCAACCACAGCGGGCAGTTGCATTACCAATTGGTGATGAAACCCAAAACCAACTATGGAGAAGGGCGTTTCCCACAGGCACCTGGCCCTAGTTACGTCAAGGCTGGTCTTGAGCCTGCATCTGCCAAGGCCGCCAATCAGCCGACTTACAACAATGTATTCCATTGGCCCGCAGACAATGTACAATACGGCTACGACCCTGCCGACATGGTGGGTCCCGGCGACAAAGTGCCCGCAGGACCCCATGCTGGCAAAATCAAAATCGCCAATGGCCAATACATGGATTACGTCCCTGTGAAAAAGCCACTTTAAGCATCTATTGGCTCTAAAATATCGATCCCCGTTCGGCTTTGTCGAGCGGGGATTTTGATTTTTGTGAGGTGGGGCCATGATTTTGCAGCGAAGAAGAGCTAGACCTAGTTTTTTGCCTAAATTGGCGGCTGCATGGATCCGCAGCAGCTCCCCAAGACCGATATCTCGCGCTTCAACAACGATTGGTTTGATGAGGGGGCCGGCAAATTCAAGTGGATGCTTTGGTTCATTGCAAATGGGCTTTTTGTACTCAATCCGCTCAATCCCTTCAATGCCCTCCGAAAAATGGTTTTGCGCGCATTTGGGGCCAAGATCGGCAAGGGCGTGATCCTCAAACACCGCGTCAATGTAAAATTCCCATGGAACCTCACGATCGGGGACTATTGCTGGATCGGCGAGGCCGTCTGGATCGAAAACCAAGGCAAGGTCACCATCGGCAACAATTGCTGCCTGTCGCAAGGCGTAGTCCTCATGACAGGCAATCACGACTATAAAAAAGTGACTTTTGATCTGATCGTGAAGCCGATCACCCTGCAAGACGGTGTGTGGCTCGGGGCAAGCGCCATCGTGACGCAGGGGGTGACCTGTCACAGCCACGCCGTGCTCGGGGTCGGCGCGGTCGCCAACCGCGACCTTGAGGCCTATACGATCTACGCTGGCAATCCTTGTGTCGAGATTCGCAAACGCATGATGACTGCCGAATGAAGATCAGCATCGTCACCGTCGTGTACAACGGCGCCGCCACCATCGCATCGGCGGTGGACTCTGTGCTCGCACAGGACCACCCTGATGTCGAATACATTGTGATCGACGGCGGCAGCAAAGACGATACCGTGAAGATCTTGCAAAGCTATGGCGATAAAATCGCTGTGCTTGTTTCCGAACCCGACAAAGGCATCTACGATGCCATGAACAAGGGTGTCGCCCGCGCCACCGGCGATGTGGTCGGCATCTTGAATGCCGATGATTTTTACACCAGTAGCGACGTCCTCTCGGCCGTCGCAAGGCAATTGACAGAGAGCCAAGCCGATGCCCTCATCGGCGACCTGATCTTTGTGCAGCCCGATCGGCTCGATCATGTCGTGCGCTATTACAGCTCCAAAGGATTTAACATTCGCAAATTTGAGCGCGGCGACCTGCCGCCGCATCCCACCTTTTTTGTGCGGCGCAAGCACTATGAGCAACTCGGTAATTTCGACACCCAATACCGCATGACCGCCGATTTTGACCTCATGTTGCGCTTCTTGTACATCGCCAAGATCAGCTATACCTATTTGCCCAAGGTCATGGTGACCATGCGCACGGGGGGCATCACCAACCAAGGGTTCAAAAGCAAGATCAAGCTCAACCGCGAGATCATGCATTCCATGCGCAAAAACGGATTGCCCGCCAGTGTATTCAGGGTCTACGCCAAGTATTTCACCAAGATTTTCCAACTAATCCGCCGCCCCAAGCAGAATTGAGCAGAATTGAGCAGAATTTACAGAATTTCTAGAATCAAGATTGCTGTTGAATGCGGAGCAGTATATACAGAATTAGCAGAATTTCCGGAATTTGGGCTGCTGTAGAGCTGCAGGAGATGTGTGTACGAGAAAGTTCAGTCCAGCATGCAGCAGCAAGATACATTCTGCTCATCCTGTAAATCCGGTAAATTCTGATTCAGACCATCCAGCACCCATTGCGATTCTGCCCATTATGTAAATCCTGTAAATTCTGATCCAGACAATTCAACGCACAATGCAATTCCTCCAATTCTGTAAATCCTGCTCCTGATTCACCACCCCTTGTGATTCCTCCAATTCTGTAAATTCTGCTCCTTGCTGACAACTATCATTTGTTAGGCTGAGAATTTCCCGAAATTTGCGTCTTAATTTTGAAGGTAGATGAAAATCCAAACGGTAGGCCATGCGTGCATGGTCATACGAGACGACGACGGCAGTCCTATTTTGATCACCGACCCTTGGCTGGTGGGTTCGGCTTATTGGCGTAGTTGGTGGTTGCAAAACTACCCCAAACCCGAGGAATTGGACGATTTGGCCAAAACGCAGTTCGTTTACATCACCCACGAACATGGAGACCATTTTCATCCAGCCAGCATTCGCAGGCTCGGGCAGGGGCCCACGTATGTCGCGCCCGCGCTCCCGCAAGAGCAGATGGCAAAATACCTCGGCCGAATCGGCCACAAGACGCTGGTCCTAGAGCCCCTGCAATGGCATCAGCTGCATCCCAAGGTCGCCGTACTGAGCATTCCCCTGCCCAACGACGACTCGGTACTGCTTGTGGACACCCCCACGGCCTTCATCGTGAACCTCAACGACAGCAAGCCGATGACCTATCAGCTCAAGCGTGTGCGCCAATACATCGACGCGCATGCGGGCAGCAAAAAGATCGTTTTGCTCAGCAGCTACTCCCCTGCCAGCCCCGTCAATAGCTTTCGCAAAGACAGCAAGATCGTGAGCATGAAAGACAAGCGGGAATATGTCGCCCGTTGTTGCGTGCTCAGCGAAACGCTCAGGGCCGACTTTTTCATGCCCTTTGCCAGCCAGATCATCTTGTACCGCCAAGATTCCAAATGGGCCAACCCCTACCGCGTGAGCACCGACGACTTGCGTGAAAACTGGACAGCCAAGGCCACCACGCTGTGCATGCCCTATTCGACCATCGACTTGGAGGCTTTCACGCACCATGCCGTGCCCGAGGCCGACTACTACCGCAACGAAGAAGACATCCTACAAAAGGTCGCCGCGCAAGAGGCGATGGAGAAGGAAGTCGTCTTCAGTGCCGAGGACCGCGAAAACCTGCGCAAAAAGCTGCGTTTCAGCCGGCTCATCATGCCGCTGCTGTTCAGGAAAGGTATTGGCTTTCATGTGGATGGGCAAGAATTCACCTTCAAGCCTTGGGGCGGCAAAATGGTGGAGGGCATCCAAAACCCCAGCTTCTCGCTGATGATGCCAGGGCAGGCGCTGATCGACTGCCACAAAACCGGCCACTTTGCCGACTTGGGCATCACCATGTTCACGCTCATCATCCTCAACGGCAAGACCAATCCAAAAATGGTCTACCTGTTTTTTCTCTTAATCGGGTTGCACGACTACCACCACTGGTGGAGCTGGGGCAATCTCTGGAAATGGTTTCGCACCAGCCTGCGGCTCAATCGCTGGAAGATACCAGCGAGGAGTGTCAGTGTGAGTGTGTAGTGTGAGTGAGGAGGAAACGGTCCGTTCACTTTGCTTAATTGAGCAAATGACCCCATTTTGTATTATCATTGCGCCCGTTGGTGCGTGATCCAACGTGTACTACTGCATTTACCCTGAAAATTCAGCTATGGCTACCGCCCCCATCCAGAACCAAGAGATCCAAAACCATGCATTTCTCCAAGAAATGTATGCCGACAACAAGTATCCGCGGCACCTGGTCGACAAGGCCAAAGCCATCATCATGGACCTCTGTCACAAGCTGGAAACCCGTGAGCCCAAGCTGCTCTCCGAACTCTATGACCTGACACACCGCGCGACCGACAGCCTCAACGATCTCCAAGACGAGTTCAAGGCCAAGCGCAGCAAGTTTGACGCGGTCGCCGGCAAAAACATCAACGATGACATCGCATTTATCGTGAGCACTTATGGCTATTTCGAGGCGGATGAAGAGGAATTGACGGGGCCGAAGGAGTGGTAGGCTGCGATCATCGGTAAATGGCCCTCCATTCCGAACTTTCTCATTTCTTTTTCACCTCCGGCAAACCGACCTCCCCACCAACAGCATTTCCCAGCGCCGCTTCCGCTTTCACAAGCTCGGGCTTCACTTTGTAACGCTCAAAAATTCCCTTTTCCTTGGGTTGTCCATACAACTCTGGCTGCAGGTACAAGCCCACGTCTGCCGCGCGCTTCATCGGCTCGACCGTGATGCTTGCTGCATTTTGCTGCACATAGGGGTCGTTGCGATCGGCATAGACGGTCCAGCAGATCTTCTGGCCCGGGTGGCCGCCAGCGATTTGGAAGCTGCCTTGGGCATCGATTTCTTGGCTGATGAATACCGCCGCTGCATTGCCCACCGGTGTGAGCTGATAGGAAAAATCGACATTGACTGCATGGAAATAACTCGGCAATTGCACCTCGGCGACGCCCGATGCATCCATCACCGCCGTGCCACGGTAGAGGTTGAGCACCTCGGGTGACTCGATCGAATAGTGGCGCAAGTATTTGTTTTCAGGATCGAGCGGATGGTCGATCATGAAGGATTTCACGCCAGAGGCACCCAAATTACCATTGGCGAACATGCCATACCAATTGCCCTGCCCCACGACGCCATAACCATAATTGGGGTTGGATTGGAAAACACCATAGACACCGACGCCGTCATAGTTGCCTGCAGCCCCGTTGTAAACCGCTTGCAATACCGTGGTGCTCGACGATGGCCCCGCTGCCAAAAATGCCCCGCCACGGATGCCCGACGATTGGCCCCAGAGTGCTGCGGCATTGCCATAAGTGCCAGGCACAATGCCGTTGCTGAGTTGCGTGAAAAGACCCGTCTGTGTTGCGTTTGTCGTGAGGTAGGTGGTGCCCGCAATCGACCGGCCAGCGCTTGCCTGGTCAGATAATAAAGCCGATACCGTTGCCGCAGGATTGAATGACTGCACGGAAAGCCCATGATTCAAGCCGTTTTGCAATACGGCCACGCCTACACCAGTGGATGCCGCATCCATATCGACTTGGATGCCACGGTGTGAAGACGCGCCATTGATGTCGAGGGAGATGCCGTGCGCGGCAGGATTGGCGACGTCGGTGCGCAGTTGCAGCGTGGGCGCTACGGAGGAGCCATTGTAAACGTAGATCGTTGGGGAATTGCTGGGCGCTGCGCTGAGTGTCAAAAATTCCGCAGCGGAACCAGTGGCTCCCACCGCCTGCCCGACAACGGCCGTTCCCGAGCCGTTGGTATAGAAAAATCCAGCATCGCCGCCGCCAGATGAGTAGCCATTGACCGCCCATTGCGCGCCTGAGGAAAAGACGCTGAACATATCCGAAGCATAGGGCCCGGTGCCGTTCACGCAGAGCAAACCCGTGCTGGTGAACCGTGCCCGCTCCAAGTTATTGGTGCGAAACGCCAAGTCTTGCGCATCGGTCGTGCCAACAAAATTGATCGCCGGCGTCGTGCTGGCATTGCCGATCAGGGCCCAGCCTGCCGCGTCTTGCCAGACCGGGCCAGTGGCCCCTTGTGCGAGCACCTGCCCGATCGCGCCCGCAGCCACGACCTCGAGTGTGCCATTGGCGTCCACGCCCACCACGCGGGAGTCCAGCCCCGCCAGCGGATCCAAGCGCAGGTTGCCAGCCACGTGCAGCTTCTCCAGCGGAGAGGCCGTCCCGATGCCTACGTTTTGGGCAAATAGGATGGCGGGAAATAAGAGGACAGCAAAGACAAGCAGGCCATGGGGCAATGAAAGACGCATAGTGGTGGTTCTCAAAGGGAATGCGAAACGTAACATGCCGACAATCTTGCGCGTGCGCACGCAATTCTACAAGGCAGGGTTTCTATTCGGGGGTTATGGCTTTGCATTCGGTCGTTTTGGGCGGATGCGGGAATGGGCACGCGGCGCCTGCATGATGAAAATCGCGCAATTCGCAGCGGACACAAATTGGTGGAGGCGCATTCGTCCGCTACCGATTTCTGCCGTTCCCGCCATCCAACATCACCCATGCGCGGCTCCCAAACAAAACCTCAAATCCACCAAATGCAAATCGATGCATCCTTCATCGGCAGGCAGGCGGCTACCTTGCCCCAGAAATCAAGAATTCATGAAAAGAGTCATCCTGCTCCTCGCCCTTTGCGCTTGCGCATTGGGTCTCCATGCTGCCACATGGTATGTGGCCACCACTGGCAACGACGCCAACCCCGGCACGCTCCTTGCCCCCTTGCTTACCCTCGACGAGGCCATCTTGCAAGCCAATCCCGGCGACATCATCGAGTTGCGCGGCGGCAACTATGTGAGCAATGAAATCCGCGTGACCAAGAGCAATCTCACGATTCGCTCCTATCCCGGCGAATGGGCTGTGCTCACCGCCGTCACCGATGTCGAAAACATCGCCTCTTGCATCTGGTACAACGAGCCCGATGTAAATGGCGGCACGCTGGAAAACCTCGAGATCATCGGCGGTTATTATTATGGGGTGAGTTTTGAAACGAATTGGGATTGGGGTGGCTTGCCTGCCGATCGCCATGGCGCGAGCAACATCATCATTCGCAGCTGCAAGATCCATGACACGGGCCGCGATTGCATCAAAATCAAGCCCGGCTGCGACGGGATACAGGTCCTCGGTTGCGAACTCTACAACTCGGGCGTCGGCATCAGCAACAATCCCAATGATCCCAATGCCGAGGGCATCGACAACGTGAATGGCGATGGCATGGTCGTGCGCAATACCCACATTCACCACACCTCTACCACAGGCGTGTATGCCAAGGGCGGCGCAGACGGCTGCATCATCGAGGAGAATCTGATCCGCGAAACAGGCGAAGCTGGCATTTTGATCGGATTCTATACCGATGCCGAATACTTTGATGAGACCGCCAACCCCAGCTTCTTTGAGTGCCGCAATACCGTCGCCCGCAACAATATCGTGGTGAACACCGGCGGCGCAGGCATCGGTTTCTTTGCCGCCCAAAACTGCCGCGCCGAGCACAATACTGTGGTCTCTGCCACACCCAAATACCACAGCCCCTTGTACATTTCCAAGGGAGATATTTGGATCAGCAACTCCCTCTCCCTCACTCCCGCCAATGAAAATCTCACCATCGTCAACAATATTTTTGTGGATGAAAGCGGCACGGGGCAGGATGACTATACCTTCCAAGTACGTGAGGGAGCGCTGACAGGAGCGAGCGTCGTGGACCACAATATTTATCAAAAGACCACGGGCGTGGCGACCTTTGACGACGGCATCGCCTGGCCGGCTATGACATTCGCCCAATGGCAAAGCACGATGGCAATCGATGCCGCAAGCATGGAGACGGCCCCGAACTTGGATGCCGACTATCACTTGAACCTCGGCAGCCCAGCCATCGACGCTGCCATGGCATCGGCCACGACCGTCGATTACGACTTCAATGCCCGTGTGGGCACCGCCGACATCGGCGCCGACGAGTTTGGCGCTGGCACCAACCTCACGACCCCGCCTGCACCCGGCGTCATCGGCACCGGCTCTGCCAACACATTGCAAGCTGCGGCTGCGCCGCAAGCAGGCATCCAAGTGCTGGTATGGCCCAATCCCACAAGTGACCTGATCCATGTGCAAAGCCCGGGGGCGGGCACTGCAACGATCACCCTGCTCGACCTCGCTGGTCATGCGGTCTTGCAGACCCGCAGCGCCACGTTTTCGGTAGCAGCCTTGCCTGCAGGCAGCTACCGCATGAACGTGGCGACCGCCAAGGGCGCGCAATCGCTGCCCATCCAAGTCATGCATTAGCATATTCTTTACCAACACCCCAGCCCCGCCGCAGGCTCCTCGCCCGCGCGGGGCGGCACCTTCTCCCAAATTCCCCTACAAAATCGGATCGGTACCCAGACAGCGACCACCGCAATATTTTACGCCGATGAATCCACTATCCAAGGCCCAGACGCTCCAGAAATATGACCATTGCAGGCTTAGGAATGGATCGCTTGCTTGGATTTCAACTTCCCGCTGACGTATTTCATTGAAAATTGAGGTGCATGCACAGGTGGCTGTTTCTTTTGATGGGTTGTTTCACCTTCGCGATGGCGCAGCCGCCACGACATTTCAGGCACTTTACAGAAAAAGATGGCTTGAGTGACAACCGTGTCCAAGCCGTCTTGCGCGACCATCAAGGTTTTGTCTGGGTGGGCACCGCCAATGGCCTCAACCGCTACGATGGCTACGATTTTAAGCACTATTTCCCCAATCGTCAGGAGCCGGAGCGCTCAGTGTGCAGCGAATCCATACAGGATTTGAAGCAAGACACGGCTGGCCACATCTGGATCGCCACCAACAATGGCCTCAATCGATTCGATCCCGCTACTGGCATTTTTCGCACATGGAACAATGTCGGGCGCAACGATGGATCGCTGCCCAATCCCATCGTGTGGGACTTGTGTTTTGACCGCCTGCAGCGGCTGTGGCTCGCCTGTGACAACCGCGACCTTTGCCGCTACGATCCCATCGCCGACAAATTTGTCACCTATCCCTGGCGTGCATTCGTGCTTCAATCCCAGCCGCAAACGCCGAGCAACGCCTACCTTGCCATTTTCGGGGTGCAGCCCAAGTCTGACCATGAATTGTGGCTGCTGACCAATGTCGGTTTTTTCAGCTTTGACTGGGAGCTGGAGCGGTTTCAATTGCACCCATTTCCAGCAACGATGACGCCTGCCACTGCGCTGAGCAGTTGCCCCGACGCCACTTTGTTTGGCACTTGGTCCCAAGACATCGCGCGTTACGACGCCTGCGTGGGGCAATGGACGCAAATCACCTTGCCTTTGCCGCCTGCATTCGCAGGTGGCCGCCGCTTGGTGAATAAGATCATACCCTATCGGGGTGGAGACTGCATACTCACGCGGCAGGGTCTCTTTTGGTTGCCACAGCGGTATGGCGCCGCCACCATCATCGACAACGTGGGCGACGTGCAGGAGGGCATGCCCACGGGCATGCTCACCGTCGCCGAGGTCGACCACGAGGGCGCACTTTGGGTGGCGGGTGAACAAGGGCTATGGGTCTCTGAGCCAGTGCATCAGCAGCTGCAATACCATCCGCTGAAACCCGGTGGCACCAATGATTTCTACAATTCATTTGTGCGGTTTCTGGAATTGCCTGAAGGGAAATTGTTGAGCATGGATTTCTACTACAAGCGCTTGTTTCTCCATCAAAATGGGCGACTGCTTCAGACCATAAACTTGCCCGATAAGTCTAGCCTGCTCTACCGCGACCGCCAAGGAACGATCTGGGTAGGTGGAGGAGATTCCATTTTCCACTTGGATCCTCAATCGATGGAATTGCGCCACTTTGCCCTGCCCCCGTGGCCCGGCAAACGCGAGTCGGGGGCCTATTTTGAGACCATGACAATCGACAGTCGGGGCAACTATTGGTTTGCCAATCGCAAGAACGGGCTCATCGTCTGGAATCCGCAAACACAAACGGCGTGGTTTCCAGACTCCAGCGACGGGTTTATCGCGACGCAACTTTCATCGCTTTATGCAGATACATTGCGCAAGACCGTGTGGATCGGTTCCTTCGATTATGGCCTTTTCAGGTATGATGAAGTCACCGGAAAGTTCATACTTTACCAGCACGATCAGCAGTCGCCACTGCATTCGCTGGGGGCATATATGGTGACTGGAATTTGTGGCGACCATCAAGGCCATATTTGGGTGGCGACCGATCCGGGTGGCGTGTCGCGGTTTGACTATGCAGCAGCCGCGGGCAATGAATTCCTGAGCATGGGCACTGCCGCAGGACTGCCAAGCAATCGTGCGACGAGCATCATCTGTGATCGCAAGGGACGGCTCTGGGTCAGCACATTACGGGGATTGGCTTGCATAGACCCTATGCATGCGCGCTTGAGGGCATTCACCAAAGAAGATGGCCTCGCGACCGATGAACTCGACCTGCCATTGGAGATGACTGCAGACGGCAGCATCCGCAATGGCACAATATATGGCTATCAATCCTTTCATCCCGACAGCCTGTTGCAGGAACATTCCAGTGCAGCCATCAACCTGATTTCCTTCAAGATTTTTGACCAGGAATTGGGAGACTCCATCAATCTCGGCGCTGCGCAAGTATTGGAACTGAGCTGGCGGCAAAATTTCTTCAGCTTCGAATTTGTGTCCAGCGATGTATTGTCTGCACGCAAGACGGTCTTTGCCTACCGCATGCAGGGCTTTGATCCAGATTGGATCGCGACCGACGGGCGGCACCATGTGAGCTATACCAATGTGCCCCCGGGGGAATACCTGCTAGAAATACGCTCAGGACGCGAGGGACGCTGGAATGCGCCCGGCATCCACCTCAAGATATCAATTTCCCCGCCTTACTGGTCCACGTGGTGGTTTAGGGGAATGGTCATCTTGGCTTTGGTTGCGCTGGTGTATGGCATTTACCGTTTGCGCATTCGCCAGATCAGAAAAGAAGAGGTGCTCAAATCTGAGTTCAATCAACGCATCGCCAAAACAGAGATGGCAGCCTTGCGTGCGCAGATGAATCCACATTTTGTCTTCAATTGCCTCAGCTCTATCAATCGGTTTATTATGGTCAATCAGCCCGAGGAAGCCTCGGCCTACCTGACCAAATTTTCCCGGCTCATCCGCCTCATCCTCGACAATTCCCGCACGGAGACCGTAGTGCTCAGCAAGGAACTGGATGCGCTCAAATTGTACATCGAGATGGAGCAGATGCGGTTTGCCGATCGTTTTGAATACAAGATCGATGTCGACAAGCGCTTGCAAGTCGAGCACTTGGAGATACCGCCGCTGCTCATACAGCCCTATGTAGAAAACGCAATATGGCATGGCTTGATGCACAAAAAAGAGGCCTGCATGCTCACCATCAAAGTGTACCCAGATGGCAAGCACCTCTGCATCGAGATCGAAGACAATGGCGTGGGCCGTGCCATGGCCATGGAGCTCAAGAGTAGATCCGCGACCCTCCAAAAATCCCATGGCATGAAAGTCACCTCTGAAAGATTGGACGTCATCAATCGGCTCTATGGCACCCATGCGACGGTCGAGACGACCGATCTTGTCGACAACGCCGGCCATGCTGCTGGCACACGCATCAAACTGATCCTCTAAATCCAACGCTATTTCAATAGGCTATGATCTCCACAATATTGATCGACGACGAGCGCAACTGCACCGACCTGCTGCGGGTCATGTTGGAAAAGTATTGCCCCGGCATCACCGTGACGGGTGTGTTCAACGATCCCGAGTTGGCGTTGCTGCACATCAAGGCCGAGCGGCCGCAATTGGTGTTTCTCGACATCGAGATGCCCCGCCTCAACGGCTTTGACCTGTTGCAGGCCTGCGGCACGCTCGATTTCAAAGTCGTGTTCACCACGGCTTATGATCAATATGCCGTCAAGGCATTCAAGTTCAATGCCCTGGACTACCTGCTCAAGCCGATCGACAAAGAGGAATTGATACAGGCCGTGGACAAGGTGATGCGCGCAAGCGCGCCTGCCGCCGAGCGCATAGAGGCCGCCCGCATGTTGCGCGAGACACCCATGCCCGAGCGCATAGCACTGCCTGTCGGACAGGAGCTTGTCTTTGTCGAGGTCGCCGAGATCCTCTATTGCGAGTCAGACGGCAGCTACGTCTCCGTCTTCATGCAGCACCTGTCCAAGCCGATATTGCTCTCCAAGAGCCTGCGCGAGTTTGAAGAATTGCTCAACAATCCGGCATTCTTCAGGGCCCACAACTCATTTCTCGTGAACCTCAAACAAGTCCAAAAGATCGTGCGCACCGATGGCGGCGAGATCGTGATGCGCAACGGCAAGTCACTCCCCGTCGCCCGTGCAAAAAAGGCGGAGCTGTTGGGAATTATTGCGAAATTGTAGGGGTGAATCTATTGGAAAATAGTGGCACAGGCCACAACCTGCGTTGTAACCTACTGCGCTTGCTCGTGAGCGACAACGAGGCCAACGGGCAGTTGGCGCTTACGATGATGGAGACTGCTGGCGTGCCGATGGTGGCGTTGCTACCGCTGAGGCGTTGGATGGTGGAGCGTGAAGGAAAAATTCCGGAAGCTAGATCGAAAGCAATGCGATCCCAATTGGAGCGGTTGTTGGATCAAGGGATGGCCGCATTGCCGACGCATCTGCAAGAATATTTGAAAATATGGCGATATCCCAATGGTGAGCATGGTACAGATGGATTGCGGAGAGCTGGTTGGTGGCAGGCTGAGACTTTTGAGCTGATCGTGGCGGCAGGGCTGGCGACGTGGGCAGAATGGGCCGATTTTTGGCATATTGATCCTTCTTTCATGAGAGACACTTGTCTCACAGGCCTCTTGTTGCAGCGGGGATTCCAGTTGGATCAGCAGCATTTCAGGAAGTTGGATGGGCAAGGTTGGCACATGCGCAAGGAATGGTTGCCTTTGCTCTTCTCGCAAGCGACCGCGCCCGATTTCCAATTGTATTGTTTGTCGCAATTGGTCCACAACGGAATGCTCGATCTGAGTGGCACACGGCTCACCGATTTACCAGTGATCGCTGGTGAATTAAAAGATATTACGGTGATCGATGTAGGGGGCACATCTATCAGTCAACTCCCCGATGGGCTGCTGGTGCAACTGCATTTTGTGCGTGGACGCAGGGCGCAATGTCGGGCGATCATCGACCAAGCGATGCAGTCAGTTGCGCCACGCTGCCATTTGGGCGAGGCGGAACAGATGCGCTTGGGTTTGAAATGTTTTCAGGCTGGGCGGGTTGAAGATGCCTACCATTATTTTGAGGCTGGATGTGTAGTGCTCGATACGCCGATTTTTAAGTATCAGCCCCGCTTGGACTTGATCGAGGCTCATCTAGGAAGTGCCATCGAAACGGGTAGGTGGCAAGCTGCTGTAGAAGTGATGAATCCCAAGGCCCATACATCTTGGGTTCAAAATTCGCTATTGCGATTCAATCAATGGGAATTGTTGAGAGGTAAGATCCTCGCGTCAGGTCAGGAGGAATTGGTTATTGAAGCGTTGTCGGCCTTGCCATTGGGGAATTTGACACCGCAGCAATTTTTTGCCTTGGATGCGCCACATAGGTGGTCCCATTTATTTGAGCGCTTGCTCTACAAGCGCGGGCTACAACCAGCATTGGCCTTGCTAGACCGTGCCCAATCTAAGATGCCTAGCCTGCGGCTCTCGATGTTTCGTTGGGATCGCATCATGGGCCATCTCAAGCAGAAGCGTCAATATCATGTGGTGCTCGCCATCTATCACTACCTAGACGGCCCCGGCGCGTGGTTGGTGATCGATGAGAGCCATAACTGGATACAGGATCCGCGCTGCATCCCAGATGGGCAGCAGGCACTGCGTGAATTGGGAGAAACCGAACTATTGGAGCGTTATCTGTCGCACACGATACGTCGGCGGTGATAGTGATTCCCAATACCAAAGGGGCCCCAACCGAAGTTGAGGCCCCTTACCTCAAGATCATTCCGCACATAGTCTTTGGCAGCACATCGCCTGCGACGTGCCGATGCCTAATCTCAGAGCGCCGCTGCGCCTGCTTCGGCCACGGCGTGGTCGTTTTCGACAGAGCTGCCGCTCACGCCGATCGCGCCGATCACTTCGCCTGCGGCGTTTTTGATCGGCACACCGCCAGGAAAGCTGATCAAGCCGCCGTTGCTGTGCTCGATATTGTACAAGGGTCCGCCCGGCTGTGCCAAGCTGCCGATCACGCCGGTGTTCATGTCAAAGAAACGGGCCGTCTTGGCCTTTTTCAAGGAGATGTCTGCAGAGCCCAACCATGCGCCGTCCATGCGCACAAATGCCAGCATATTCGCGCCCGCATCGACCACGGTGATATTCATCTTGGTGTCGAGTGCCACGGCTTTGGCCTTGGCGGCAGCGATCATCCGCTCTGCTTGATCCAGTTTCAAACTCATAATTTCTAGGAATAAGGGTTATACATACAGGCACAAAACTAGGGCGCCCGCTTGCAGGAGCGCTTATCAAAACAGACCATTCACTTATGAAAAAGGGTCAAATTGCAAACAAGGTCGTTGCATCCTGCGGGGGCCGCGTGGACGAGGTGCCCTGCGCTAGGGTTACGACACGCCCCAATTTCCTGTATTTGGCGAAGGCTCAATCTGGCCTGATCGACCATGTTTTTCGCACCGAATTGGTTGTTTCATAGAATAAGCCCAAAGGGCTTCGACGTGAATAGCCGTGGGTAAAACCCACGGAAAGAGACGTCATAGAGCCACCAACCCCGATAGGGGTTGAACTTGATTTGCGAACGCATGCATTGTATTCACGTTCAACCTTTTCAGGGTTGTTGAATTATAAACGCCTCTAACCCCCGGTTCTACCGGGGGCTATCCACGTTCAAGTCCTTCGGACTTTGCAAGCTGAAAATGGCAACGCTGAGCTTTCAACCGAAAGCGCTAAATCCTTAACTTAATGGCATCGGGTTTTACCGGGGGCTATCCAAGTTGAAGTCCTTCGGACTTGAAAATGAAAATATTCGAATTCCAGGCAGGCTTGGTCAAAAGAATAGTCGTCATTTGACCAAAGGCAGACCCGACCAAAGATCTTGAATCTAGAAAATTTAGTGCTGTTGGAACACTAGCGCATTGACTTTGATGCACTCGGCTCCCGGGCCACGACTTGCGTCGGATTCACTTTGAACTTGTGCTTGAATGCTGCGCTGAAGTTGGAGAGGTTGTTGTACCCAAATGCGTCATAGATTTCAGTGGGCGTCTTGCTGCCGGATTGCAGCAGCTCGTAGGCACGGCTCAGTCGCTTGTGTTGCAGCCATTTGCCAGGCGTCTCACCGTAGCTTTGCACAAAGTGCCGCTTGAAAGTCGAGAGGCTCATGTTGCAGAGGAATGCGATTTCCTCCAAGCTCAGGTTGCTCAGTGCATTGGCTTGCACGGTTTTTTGGAAACTACTCTGCTGATCATCGGCCGCGAGGGATTGCAAAAACTGTGCAAACGATACTCCATACTTGGAGAGCAAGTAGAGCATGATTTCCTCAAATTTATTGGCGGTGAGGGCCTGCATGCCTGTGGGTTGCAGGGTCAGCAAAGTGGCTAGTGAACCGACAAAGGCCTGGGTGTAGGCGTCGTTTTCAATGATGAAAAACGGCGCTGCACTTGTCTGGTCATGCGGCAAGGCAAAGTCTGCCGGATGACGCTCCATGAAGTCGATCAAATGTGTGCTCGAAAAGAAGAACAGCTTGCAAAAATAGACCTTCTCGTTGTCGAGGAGCTCGGTCCAGAGGCAGTTGCCGCTGCGCGTGAGCAGCGATTGCTTGTCATTCACCCCCACCGAACTGTCTGAGAAGTGCACTTGCTTTTTGCCCGTCTGCAAAAAGCTGAACATGTGCATGCCCAGGTTCACGCGGCTCTTGACCACGTCGCTCGTCATCTTGAAATCGTAGATGAGCAGATCCTCTGCCGAGCCGGGCGCTTGCCTGAAAATTCCGGGAATGTTGAGTGTGGACATAATTGCACAACGATGATGGGCTGAAATTGCAGAGAACCGCGCAGAGCTGCAAATCGGCGGCAAGTGCTTTCAGGACTATACGCCACATCCCCGCTGCATCAGCAGCCGACCATGTTGTAGAGACGCGATTAATCGCGTCTCTACAACAATTCGCATCTCTACAACAATTCGCATCTCTACAACAATTCGCATCTCTACAACAATTCGCATCTCTACAACAATTCGCGTCTCTACAACAATTCGCATCTCTACAACAATTCGCGTCTCTACAACAATTCGCATCTCTACAACAATTCACAAAACCATCCACATCTGTGATCCCTGCAACAATGCAAGCTGCGAATGTAATGCTGCAACGGCCACTGACGACGACTTTTGTAATGTTGCTACATCATCTAGGTGGCAATACAAAAGCACATGGATACTGTCAAAAGTACACAAGAAACGCCCTTCCTCATCGATGGTGGATGGGACATCAAAGCCAAGGCAATGCGGACCCAATTTCCACTACTCACACCTGAGGATGTCGCCTGCAAGGGTGGAGGTGAAGAGGATATGTTGGCGCGGGTCTGCAAGCGCTTGGGCCGCGACCGCGACGAGGTGATCGACTTCATTGAGAAGGCGCATCCTCACTGATAGAAATACGACTCATCTCACATTATCCATAGGATCGTAAAGACGATATGGAATTTTGGGTGAGTGGGAGAAGGGCGGGAAGTCAAAAACCCGCCCTTCAATTTTTTCGGCTCACGACAAGGCAGCCGCGCAATATTCCAAAATATGCTACTGGATTTACAATATGATCCCCCTATGGAAACGGAATACAATTATGGCGCAATCGTCCATAACAAGGCCGATTCCGCACAAAAGATGATTGTGCGTAGGGCGGAGGAGCAAGCATATTATTGCCGCATGTTGTCGAATCTCGGCCAGGATGGAATCGGCTATCCTCAGGATGAATTGGAGCCTGAAAGGCTACAAAATCCATACAGCTGATCGACAACGATCAGTAGGTAGTTTTTCACAATTGGGTTGGGGAAAATAAATCAATCGGCAATGATAGAGGTTATCAAAGAGGGGATCGTCCTTCAAACAACAACATCTAAATTTGAGAATGAAGGGGTGCTGAACCCTGGGGTCATTAAGCTGGCGGGCGTCATCCATCTCTGTTACCGCGCTGTAGGCACAGGCAATCATTCCACCATCGGTTACTGCCAATTCGAATCGCCCCTCAAAATGTCGCATCGGCACGATACTCCGTTATTGTCGCCAGAGTTTGACTACGAGTCGCAGGGATTGGAAGATCCCCGCATCGTGTGCGTCGAAGGCTTGTATTACCTCACCTATACCGCTTTTGATGGCGTGAATGCCTTGGGCGCACTCGCGACGACCAAAGACTTGATCCACTTTGAGCGGCATGGCATCATCGTGCCGCAGATCACGTTTGATGATTTCAGCATGCTTGCCGGCTCAGAAGGCGAGATCAATGTGAAATATGCCCGCTACAACAACCACGAGCGTGCCGATAAGTTGAATGGTACCAGAGTGCTGCTTTGGGACAAGAATTTGATCTTCTTTCCACGTCGCATCGACGGCAAGCTGCACTTCATCCACCGCATCAAACCCGACATCCAAATCGCAAGTGTGAGCGAGATCAGCGAGCTCAACAAGGAATATTGGGAAGATTATATCACCCACCTGCCCGAGCATATTGTGATGGCCCCCCGATTTGATCATGAAGTGAGTTATATCGGTGGCGGCTGCCCGCCAATCGAGACAACGGCGGGGTGGCTGCTCATTTACCATGGGGTGCACGACACCCTGGAGGGTTATGTCTATTCCGCTTGCGCAGCGCTCCTGAAACTCGATGAACCCGAAGTAGAGATTGCGCGCCTGCCCTATCCCTTGTTCAAGCCTGAGCTTGAGTGGGAACGCAAGGGCGAGGTCAACAATGTCTGTTTTCCCACGGGAGCCGTCGTCGTGGCCGAGCGCCTCTACATCTATTATGGTGCTGCCGATGCCTTGATTGCCTGCGCGTCGCTCAACCTGTCTGATTTATTGAAAGAATTAATCACCTATCCTATTACGCGATGAAAAATAGTCAGGTCATGAATGCTGCCCGGCAGCCATTTGCAGGCCGCCGGCCCGCAGTCCACACCGATCATGCCATGCCCATGCAGGGGCACCAATTGCCAGAGATCCTGGTCCTCACTTCCTTTCCGCCGAGGGCTTGTGGCATCGCCACCTATTCGCAAGATCTGATCGCTGCCTTGAATGCACAATACAGCGACAGCTTCAAAATCAAGGTTTGCGCGCTGGAGACCACGCACGAAACGCACCACTATACAGCCGAGGTCGGCTATGTGCTCGACACCGATCAGCCGCAATCCTACATCTCGCTCGCTGCCCGCATCAACGCAAACCAGGCCATCAAACTCGTGCTCGTGCAGCATGAATTTGGGCTGTTTCATGGATGCCCTGAAGATTTTGAGCAATTCCTGCGGGCCATTTATCAACCCGTCTTGGTCGTGTTTCATACCGTGCTGCCACAGCCCGCTGCGCGCATGCAGCAGCGCGTGCAAGCGATCGCTGACGCTGCTGCGGGCATCATCGTGATGACAGCTATGTCGGCGTCGCTTTTGGAGTCAGACTATGGCATCGCGGCAAACAAAATCTCTGTGATCGCCCACGGCACGCACTTGGTGCGCCACCAAGACAAGCAGGCGCTCAAGCGCAAATATCAACTGGAGGGCCGCGAGGTGCTCTCCACATTTGGCTTGCTCAGCGCAGGCAAGGGCATCGAACTCACTTTGGAGGCCCTGCCGGCCATAGTCGCGCAGCATCCCGAGGTCATGTTTTTGATCATCGGCAAGACCCATCCCTCGGTCGTATTGCACGAGGGCGAGCGCTACCGCGATCTGCTTTGCAGCATGATCGATGCCTTAAAACTCGGCAGGAATGTACAGTTTGTGGATCGATTCCTGCCCCTGAACGAGCTGCTGGAATACCTGCAACTCACAGACATCTACCTATTTACCTCCACAGATCCGCACCAAGCCGTGAGCGGCACATTCTCTTATGCCATCAGCAGCGGCTGCCCCATCATTTCCACGCCCATTCCACATGCAAGGGAGATTTTGGGCAATGGGGTCGGGCGGATGATCGATTTTGGGAATGCAGGACAATTGGCCACCGAGGTGATCACCCTGCTCGACGATGCCGACTTGCGGGCGTCCCTGAGTTCACATGGCTTGCACAAAATGGCACCCACGGCTTGGGAAAATGCCGCGATTGCCCATGCAAAGCTGTTTCAAAGCGTGTGCCCTGCAGGATTGTCGCTGCGCTATCGCCGGCCGCCGATCGTGTTGGATCACCTCAAACGCATGACCACCTCGCTCGGCATGGTGCAGTTTTGCATGCTCGACATGCCCGACATTTTCTCAGGATTCACCCTCGACGACAATGCCCGGGCCATGATCACCATGTGTCAGCACTACGCCCTCACCCTCGATGCCGACGACCTGCAAGCGATCGGCACCTACCTGCGGTTCATCGCCCATTGCCAACACGACAACGGCTATTTCCTCAATTATGTCGCCGAGGATGGCAGCTTCACCGACCAAAACAATGGCACCAACCTGGCAGACGCCAATGGCAGGGCCATCTGGGCGCTGGGCTACCTGGTATCCCTCGGCGAAATCTTGCCCTTGGCGATGGTGGATCAGGCACAAGTGCTGATCGATTCCGCATTGCCCCGGCTGGAAAAGATGCATTCCACACGTGCCATGGCATTTGCCATCAAGGGCCTCTATTACCGCAATACCTATCACAGTTCCTTTCGCAACCATGCACTCGTCACCGAGCTCGCCAACCGCCTGCTGCAGATGTACAAGCATGAGGCCGAGGATGGCTGGGACTGGTTTGAGAGCTATCTTACCTATGCGAACAGCGTCTTGCCCGAGGCGATGCTGTGTGCATTTTTGGTCACAGGCGACCTGCAATACCGCGAAACCGCGCGCACATCCTTTGATTTCCTGCTGTCCAAGACCTTTTTGAACGGCGCCTTGCATGTCGTCGGCAACAAGACTTGGCTGCAGCGCGGTGCCACCATGCCTACCCACGGGCAGGTGACTATGGGAGGCGAGCAGCCCATCGACGTGGCCTATACCATCCTTGCACTCAGCAAATTTGACGAGGTCTTTCACGAGGCCCACTACCGCAATATGCTGGAGGCTTCGTTTGATTGGTTTCTGGGGCGCAACCATCTGAACCGTGTGATCTACAATCCAAGTACAGGCGGCTGTTACGACGGATTGGAGCACGACCACGTGAACCTCAACCAAGGTGCAGAGTCCACACTGAGTTACCTCATGGCGCGGCTTACGGTTGCACAAATGGCCGAGTCACAACCTGCAAGGCGCACAGGGGGCAGGTACCGATTGCGCACACCACTGCTGAGCAGCAGACCCACCAAGATCAGCCACAGGACCACAGACGCATTGTGAAAAATCCAGGCATGGCCCAGCTCAGGTCCAAGGAAATCGAGCACATCGAAAAGCTACACCAGATCGTGAAGGAGTCCTTGCTGGCCGAGGAACTCATCGTCCACAACCTGTTGCATCCGCCGGCAGAGGTGCTCACCAAGGGGCAGACCATATCTGACAAAGTCGCCCAGTTTGGCGGCAGTTGGCGCTTTATAGGCTTTTTCGGGCTGGTGTTGCTGGTCTGGATCACCTTCAATGCCGTTTCCATCGTTCAGCTTCGTTTTGATCCCTACCCCTTTATCCTCATGAACTTGATCTTGTCGTGCATCGCTGCATTGCAAGCCCCGATCATCATGATGAGCCAAAACCGCAAGGAGGAAAAAGACCGGATCATGAGTGAAAACGACTACATGATCAACCTCAAGTCTGAAATGCAAATCCATAGCCTGCACGATAAGATGAACCTCTTGCTGGAGGAGCAGATTGTGACCCTATTTGCCATTCAAGAGAAACAATTGCGCATGCTGGAGGATCTGGGACGCAAGGTAAATCATCTATTGCCCACCCCCGTTGCGGAGCCTCCGATACTTGATCCAACATCATCCATACCAGGAGAAATATGAAAGCATTGATCTACCAAGGCCCGGGCAAGATGTCGTGGACCGAGAAGCCCAAACCGCAAATCGTCGAGGCCACTGATGCCGTTGTGAGGATACTCAAAACGACCATTTGCGGCACCGATTTGCACATTTTCAAAGGCGATGTGCCCACTGTCACAGCGGGGCGTACCATCGGCCATGAGGGCATCGGCGTCGTCGAAGCCATCGGGGCAGCCGTCACCGTCTTCAAGGTCGGGGACCGTGTCGTGATCTCTTGCATCAGTTCCTGTGGCAAATGCGCAGCCTGCAAAGAGGGCATGCCATCCCATTGTGCAACAGGCGGCTGGATATTGGGCAATACCATCGATGGCACGCAGGCCGATTTTGTGCGCATTCCTTATGCGGATTTCAGCCTGCATGCCATACCGGCAGGTCAAGATGAGGAGGCCATGGTCATGCTCAGCGACATCCTGCCCACGGGCTATGAATGCGGCGTTCTCAACAGCAAAATCCACCCTGGAGACTCCGTAGCCATCGTCGGCGCCGGCCCTATCGGCATGGCGACGCTGATGACAGCACAATTTTTTGCACCGGCCCTCATCATCGTCATCGACCACGATGCCACGCGTTTGGCGCAAGCCTTGACGATTGGTGCGACCCATACCATCGATAGCTCCATCGAAGACCCTGTGGCCAAGGTCATGGAATACACGGGCGGCAAAGGTGTAGACGCAGCCATCGAGGCCGTCGGCATCGCCGAAACCTTTGAGATGTGTACCGCCATCGTCGCGGCAGGCGGCCACGTCGCCAACATCGGCGTGCATGGCGCGAGTGCCTGCCTGCACCTGGAGACCCTCTGGTCCCGCAATATTACGATCACGACCCGCTTGGTAGACGGAGTCACCACCCCCAAGCTGCTCAAGATCGTCACCGCAGGCAAGTTGGATCCCAAACAATTGATCACGCATCGCTTCGCGCTCTCCGAGATCGTGCAAGCATACGAAGTCTTTGGCCACGCAGCTGAGGAAAAAGCGCTCAAGGTGATCTTGAGCAATGAAGGGAATTGATAATTGATAATTGACAATTGACAATTGACAATTGAGGCGTCTGGGCATTGCACTTGCGACTTTAAATTATATGCTTATCGGGATGATTACCAGTAGACGATATTCATTGTCATTTCGACCGGAGTTTTTTGGTATTTGCAAGGCTCTGGAAGAGCCGCAGCAAATGCCAAAAAACGTAGCGGAGAAATCTAGCGCCTTTCGATACACCTCCTACTAAATTGCCCTTCTGATCAGCAGCTCTTAGCGGGAACTGCAAATAGAAGTTTTCAAGCAGGAGGTGTAT
>JANPHP010000358.1:0-9638 GCA_031424495.1 Bacteroidota bacterium
CCATACCACATGAATCCGCTATTTACCCACAAAAACCTTGTTTTTTCAAGGATAGCCACAATTCCCCATCCCCCTACTCTACTTCCCGCAGCGACTGCCCCAGCTCAAATGAAAACCGCGCAACCTTGGGCAACCATTCAATATACAATGCAGCATCGGTCGGGAAGGTGGATTTCATAATCGGGTCAATCTCCGCGATTGCCCGCGTGAAATCGGAGGCCTCCTGCTGCAAATTCGCCTTCAAGTCCAAGTCCTGTTTCGACTTCTTGCAAGCAATCGCTTCACGCATCAAACCGGGAAAGCGCCTTGCGGCCTCGTCGGGCTCACCAACGAGTATCGCCAACAGCAACATCGGCACTTGAAATTCTCCCCACTTGTTTTCCTTGCCCTCAAACGCTGCCAATCGGTTGCGGCCCACGCTGGCTTTGAGCAGGCGATAGATATTCGTAAAGCGCTTGGCGCCCCGTGGGCTCACCATCAGGGGAAAAAGCTCTTTCGCAAACTTGGATTCCCAAGGCTGAATCACCAAGGAGGCCTCGTTGACAATGAAGGGCTTTTGATCGGAAACTTGTTCAGTTTCTGGAGTCGGTGTAACGACCATCTGCTCAATGACAGGCTTCTCACCGGGATCTTTGGGCCGATTCAGGTCGCTTTCCTTCGGATTTTGAGACGGATCAACGACGGGATCCGCCTGCTTTTTGGGCTCCATATCCGTTGTCGTCAAAGCTTTCGCCTTCTCATGCACTTCATTCCCTTTGGGCAACAAAAGGCCATCCATCAGGCGTCCATAGCCGCTTTCCGTCATCGGGCGCAGGCTGAATGGGATTTGGAAGATCTTTTCAAGGAAGTTTTGTGGTGTTGTGCTCCACAATTCCGTATCGCCATCTGCCGTCTTGCCTTTGTTTTGGAAGGCGCTCATCGTGGTGCTGAGGGAATGCAATAACCAACGAGGGTCCACGCCCACGACCACCACAAACAAGGGATAAGCCAACAACAAATGCACCGCTTGGAGCACCTCCAAGACCTTGTCGGCCGGGCAGCGGTCCAGGTCGTCAATGTAGAGGATGATGCGGTCCACGGGTTTGTATTTGTCCAGCAGATTGTTCTTGGCGTGGGCGAGCTTCTCGGCAAGCGATTCAAAATCGCGACGGATGGTCGAGATCAGGCCCAAGTGTTTGCGGTAATCGTCTGATGTCGTGCGCTCCAACAGGAATTGCTTGAGGCTCATGGCCGTTTCCAAGGCGATGAGTTCGTCATTGGCGACTTTTTGGGCGAGTGCGGCCTCGTTGCTGCGCTGCTCAAATGCCTGAATCTCATTTTTCCAAGCCTCGATTTTTTCAAGGAGTTTGGTTTCCTCTGCCGATTTTTCGGCCCGCTTTGCCGCCAATGCCTCCACCAGCCTTTTATTGAAGGCCTGCACCTGATCCATCCCCAATTTCACGCGGTTCAGTCCCTTACGCACAGCAAGCGAGAGTCCGCCCACGGTCGCGGAGAACTCTGCAATGAGCGCAATCACCCCTGTCAACCATCCGTCGTTGCGGTGGAACAAAAAGACCCCGAGCGCAATGAACGGAATCACGACCACAGCGATCGCCAATTGCCCTAATATCTTTTTGTCCTCGGAATGAAAGATCGAATAATAAAGCGCGGAGAGTTGCCCTTTGGTGGAAAATGATTCCGCGATCACCGACCGCAGGTCGGCAACATTGTGCATCGCTGCAGGAATGCCTAAATCTTTGAGCGCCGTTTCTAAATCATTGGTGTCTTTGGCACTCCACAGGCCCACAATATCTTCTGTCGTGAAATCGGCCAGGGTCACTTCTTTGGATTCCCGAGCCACTTGCAATTCATCAGCCTTCGTCTTTGCTTCAAGCAATTGTTTTTCCACCTGCGCCTTTTCGGCTTCGGTGGCTTCGATCACCTTCTGTTTAGCCTCTATCGTCTCCAGAATCTGCTTCTTCTTGTCTTCGTAGCTCGCTTTGGGAGAAACGTGATTGGCCAAGCCCTCCAAAATATTGCTCACCAGCGTCGCCCACAAACTGGTGTCGAGGTAATGCCAAGCATTGAATTTGATCTGCACGACATTCTGGCAAAAAAAGGAAGTTTCCTCCGTCTTTGCCCTAGCAGAGAGGTGTTCGACCTCCTGCTTGATCGAATTCATGAAGAAACTTTTGCCCGATCCCCAAGCACCAAACAGGCCGATTGCCATCGGCGGATTCATTTCCTTGGCGATCATCACGGCCGTGAGCGTCTTCACGTCTTGCGTAATATCGAGGTAGTCGGTGACTTTGGAGATATCATCGGTGTCGGGATTGAAGCCCGAAACATTGCGACTTTCATCGTCGTCGTCGACTACCTGCTCAGCTTCGGCCTTCAATATGGCCAATGTTTCCCGCAACCGGATCGCAACGACTCGCGTCTTGGGATTGCTGCGTTGTGCATCAAGGGTCGCAAGGACCTGCTCGGGATCCATCACCGCCAACAAACCCGCAAACAGGCGTGCGACGTATGCAGCAACGCCCCCAAACACGCTCAAGACGAGCTCTGCAGTTCGAGCAATCCCCAGCTTATCGGTGAGTGCTTGGGCTGCTTGCACGACAATCGGCGGTACAGACAAGGCGTAAATAATGTCGTAAACGATGGGATTTCCGTCCTCTGCACGCATGAGTAAATCACAGGCTGGCCCTATCATCTCGGCCATGGGCACATAACGCAATACCCTCAAAACCTGCCATGCGCCATCAAATCCACCGAAAAGTTGTTCGGTAAATTGTCCTACTGCTTTGGTACCGTGGCGCATCGCGAGTGCCAATACATAAGGCGCATCTCCCGTTGTTTGCATGACGAAATCGAGCGCTTCCTCCAAATAGCTCGGTCGGCGACGATTCAACCCAACCAATACCCAAAAACGTGCATTTTCATCGGGTTCATGCGCGATTTGCACATGTTGCAAAATCAGGGAGCGGTTTGACGGCTCCTCGGCATCGGTCCAAATCAAAGCAGAGAGCATCCAACCCCGAATGATGGGCACCATTTTGGGATTGCGAGGCGCTTTTGACATGCTCTCCTCGTTGAGTGGGCTGTAGTGGGTCTGGATTTCCATGCGCAATCGCTCTCCCATGGAGACGCGATTTACGCTCGTATTTTGTTTGATCTCCTCGATCACCGCAAGACGGTCATCCTCACTCCCATCCACCAATTGCGCTATCCAATTATCAACCAAGCTATCCGATTGAGGGGAATCGCTAGGTTGATTTTGATTTTGGCGGATGGCATCGACGAGTTGTTGGATGGATTTTTCATTGAGTACGCGCAAGTCGAGGTAGCGCTTCCTTTTGAACAATCCGTCAATTTCAGAAAGGGCTTCATCGGGCGGATTGCCCACCAAAATGGGCATGATAAATTTGCCCAAGGCATTTGCCTTTCGTGTCAATTCCACTTGTTGAGGCTCCCAACCAGCATCGCCAAGCAAGACCAAAACAGCATGTGCATCCGCAAGGTGTTGCCCCTCAACCTCATCCCAGGTCTCACCGATCGGAATATCCTTACGCCAATAGAATGTCGAAATTCCGTGGTCTTCGAGTGCCTGATGGATTTCATCAACAACCTTCTCGCGCTCGTTGTACAGCAGGAAAACATCTACAGCAGGGGCTACCATCGGTTCAGGATTTCAGGTGATGCTGCAATCTACTGAAAAAATGAAACCGAATCTACTCATAGGACGCCGATCTCAAGGCTGTAATCTTCCTCACATCGGCAATTTGATTACAACCTAAGCGAACGCCGCGTCGGGTAGCCTTATTCTGCCCTACTGTATCACAATCGTTTTCGCATCCGTCGCGCAGGCATTAAAATAGCCCATCGCGCCACCCGTAATATTGGTGTAGGGATTGGCGGGCGCGCTGCTGCCGCCGGGGCCCCCACCGCTGCCAAAACTGCTGAAATATTCATAGACACTCCCGTCGATGCACTGCATGTCCAGCCTGATCGTGTCGCCGACGCTGACATTCGCTCCCACGCCTTGCAAGAATATCTGCGCGCCCTGCCCATTGAAAAAATCATCGTTTTGCGAGATCGATCCCGACTGACGGTTCCCATTCACGGACGTGATGAATCGATACTGATTCTTTTCGCCGCCTGGGTCTTGCAACAAAACAATCACAGGGTACCGCGTCTGTCCAAAAATACTTGCATTCAAGTTGAATACAGTATCCATAGGAACGAGTACAGGCATTGTACTCGTGGCGGTAAAGGTCTCGGCCCCGACCGTGACCGTAAGCGTATAGGAATGTGTGGGCCTACCAAGTAGATTTTGTGTGGCATAATATCCAGGAGCCGTTTCCAAAAGCGTATCTGCATTGCCCTCGTCGTCGGCGATGCGCACAAATGCGCCTTGCACCTCGGGGAAGGTGTTGGCATCTGAGATGCCCACACTCTTGCTCAGGTGCACGATATGGGGCCCGACGCCGTCGGTCACCTCGCCCTCGATTACCACCCGCGCAGGCGCTTGGTCGATGTCGACTTCGATGACTTTCGTGCAGGCACTCAGGCCCACGATGGCCGCAAACAAAATATATTGTGTGATGCGTTTCATGTCTTCTGGAAATTAGAATTTGAAATTGTAAGTAATGGACGGTACCCAGCGAAACAAGCTCGTCTGCACAACTTGCGTCTTGTTTGGATCGTTAGGGTCGTCTTGAAAATCAATCGAATAGGGATTCTGATGACCATAGACATTGTAGCAGGCAAAATTCCAAGAATTTTCAAACTTGGGCCTTGGTTTGCCCTCGATGGTCACGCTGATGTCCATGCGGTGGTAAGCAGGCATGCGGTAGCCATTGCGCTCGGTATAAAGGTATTGCAATTGCCCGTCGACATAATATTTGCCCGTCGGAAAGGTGACTGCGTTGCCAGTGCGGTACACAAATGTACCCGCGACCGACACCCGTTTGCTGATGTCATACATGCCCACGATGCTCAGGTCATGCAAAGCATCTTGCTTGGCCTTGTACCAATTGCCATCGTTGATTTGGGCTATCTTGCGCTCCGTGCGTGACAGCGTATAGCTGACCCAGCCCGTGAATGCGCCCTTCTTTTTCTTGAAAAACAATTCCAAGCCATAAGCCCGCCCGATGCCTGAGACCAATTCACCCTCGATGAATTCATTAGCTTGGATATCAGCGCCATTGCGCAGGTCGAGCTGATTGTACAATTGCTTGTAATACAGTTCGGAACTCACTTCAAACATATTGTCATTGAAGTTTTTGAAATAACCGACCGACACCTGATCAGACACTTCTGCCTTCACATTTTGGCTGCTCATTACCCACACATCCGTCGGATTGGCGGCGGTGGCATTGCTCACCATGTGCAGGTATTGTGCGTTGCGGGTGTAGGCGGCTTTCAGCGAACTGCTGCCACCGAGGGTATAGCTGAGCGAGAGGCGCGGCTCGGGGTTGATGTAGTTTTGGATGGATTTTCCGGCAGCATAATTGGTGGTATCGGTGACATTTCCCTCGGCATCAAACGTGTAAAAATCACCGCCACCCAATTGATTGAACATTGATACACGCACACCATAATTTACATGCAAGCGTGTCGCGGGTGCCCATTCCCCAGCAAAAAAGGCCGCTGACTCCACACCGCTGCGGTCTTGCACAATCGGCGGCTGAAAGCTCGACGTGTCGCTCAGCGTCACCTGACCTGGCGTCACAGTGTGATGAATTGCCTGAAAACCCATGCGCAAAGTATGCTTGGGCGTCGCAAAATATTGAAACTCCTGTTTCAGGTTAAAATCCTGAATACCAGAGGTCAAACTAAAATCAGAAGAGGTTCCCGAAATGCCGACTTCATAAGAATAATCGCTGTAAATGGCCGAGGTATTGCTGAACCATTTGCTGCTGATCAGGTGGTTCCACCGCAAGGTCGCCGTCTTGTTGCCCCAATTGATCCCAAAAGCCGAGAGTCCCAATTGGTCGCGCCCGAGATAACCCGAGAGGTAGAGTTTATTTTTGTCGTTGATCGCATAATTGGCCTTGAGATTGACGTCATAGAAATAAAGTTTGACGTCCTTGAAATCAGGATTGGGCGACAATTTGAGGAAAACATCGGCATACGTGCGGCGACCTGTGATGAGAAATGAGCCCTTGTCTTTGACGATCGGCCCCTCCACATTCAAGTGGGAAGCGATGATGCCGATGCCGCCGCTCACGTGGTACTTTTGGTTGTTGCCCTCGTTCATTTTCACGTCGATCACCGAGCTGAGGCGACCGCCATATTGCGCAGGGGCCGTGCCCTTGTACAGCGCGACATCCTTGATGGCGTCTGAATTGAAGGTCGAGAAGAAGCCAAGCAAATGATAGGCATTGTAGACAGGCGCCTCATCGAGCAAGATCAAGTTTTGGCTGCTCTCCCCGCCGCGCACGTAGAGTCCGCCGCTGCCATCGCCCGTGCTTTTCACGCCGGGCAGCAATTGCATCGTCTTGAGCACGTCGCGCTCCCCAAAGAGCACCGGCACCTTATTGATCTCGCGCATGTCGAGTTTGGTCACGCCCATTTGCGCCTGCGTCACGTTTTCATCGTCTTTTTCGCTGGTGATGATCACATCCTCGACCTGCGTGCTCTTTTCCAACAGCGCGACATCCAAGCGCTGATTTTGGTGCAGGCTCACCGGCGTCGAGACGGTGTCATAGCCGAGGTAATCGGCCCGCAAGATGTAGTCGCCTTCGGGCAGGGTAATGGAATAAAAGCCATACTCATTGCTGTAAGCGCCGCCAGTAGCCGTGCCACCCGTGGCGGCGGCGCGCAGCAGCACGCCGATCATGGCTTCGCCTGTAGACTTGTCCTTCACAGTGCCGCTCACCGTGAACTTGGATTGTGCCTGCACAGCGAGGCCGCAGAGCAGGATGAGGAGGAATAGGGGAATTTTTCGCTTCATGCCACAAGATTCGGCAAAAATGGCTGCGCGATTGTGGCTTATCGGGGAAATGCAGTAAAATGTCGGGGAAATAGTTCGCAACGCACCGCTAGCATCCCAAATGCGGCCCCAAAAAGACGCGCAGTACCTTGTTATGAAGCAAATCCCGAAATACCAAGGTTTGTACCGAGGGCAACAGACATGCATAAAACTCATCCTTTGACCGCTGACTGTGCGCTCCCGTGCAGGTGATCGTTGCGCCCAAGCTCTTGTAATCGGCGACATGCCCCTGCGCATCGACCTGCAAGTACACGTTGATGCCCAACGCCTCGCAATCGTAACAGTCGACTTTGAATTTGCCGTTTCTGGCGCATTGATGATAATATTCGGCTTGATACCAAGGGGTCATTGCCGAGTCAAAAGCCACATATTGCTCTTGCGTAAAATCTTGCTGATCAATCGTTTCGGGAGTAAAGAGCGTATCGAGCCGCAGCTCAGCTACAGCACGCGTTGGTCTGGATTCGCATGACATGAGCATAGCAATCACCCCGATCAGCAACAAGCCAATAAAATATCTCATTTGTCTCTTTTGTTCGAATATCGGGAGAAATATTGGGGGATGCGAGACTGCCGAAGCCCTCATTTCCCATAAACCTCCCAAAAACCAGCCTCATAAGTCGCGCCGATCGGGATTTCCATCCCTGCCATGTACACGATTTTATTGCGCACAGCCTCGATGCGTGCCAGAGGCACAATATAGCTGCGGTGAATGCGCACAAACTCTCGGGGGGGCAGCTTTTCCTCCATTTGCCGCATGCGCATGAGCGTGAGCACAGGCTTGCGACCCTCGACATGGATTTTGATGTAATCGTCCATCGTCTCCAGGTACAAAATCTCTGTGAGCGGAATGCTCACCAGGCTGTATTCCGAGCGAACTTGCAGGCTGCGGAGCTCGGGCGGCGCGCTCGCCTGCCGCGCTTGCAGCAGCATCTGCGCCTGCGCCACCGCCTGCGTGAAGCGCTCCAAGGTAAAAGGCTTCAGCAAATAATCCACCGCCTTGAGGTCAAAACCCGTGACCGCATATTGGCTATAGGCGGTCGTGAAAATCACCAAGGTATCGCCACCCGCAGCCTTGTAAAACTCAATGCCCGAGATGTCGGGCATGCGAATGTCCAACAAAATCAAATCGACCGGAAAATCCCGCAAATATTGCCGCGCCTCACTCGTGCGTGTGAAGACCTTGCGCAAGTCCAAGCCCGGAACTTGGGTAGCGTAGGCCTTGATCAGCTCCAAGGCCAGCGGCTCGTCGTCGATTGCGATGGCGGTGATCATGAAGTTTTGATGGTTAAGCTCACCTCATACCCCTCCCCATCTTCCAAAATCTCCAGCCCATGCCGCCCGGGATACGCAATCTCCAAACGCCGCCTTGTATTCTCCAGCCCGATGCCCGACTCGGGCGGCGAGTCGGCAAAACTGCCAAACTTGCGGTTGCGCACCGTGAAGCGAATGTGGTCGCTGCTCACCGCTAGCTCGATGTGAATCGGTGACTCGACCTCCATGCTGATGCCGTGTTTGAACGCATTCTCCACAAACGAAACCATGATGAGCGGCGCAATTTCCTTGCCGACCATGTCGCCTTGCACCTCCAGTTCGATGCGCACATTGTCGGTGAAGCGCAGCTTTTGCAGGGCGATGTAATCGTTCAGATAGGCGACCTCGCGCTCCAAAGGCACGCGGTCATGGTTGCCCTCGTCGATCACGTAGCGCATGATCGCGCTCAGCTTTTGCACAGCAGAGGGCGCCCGCTCGCTCTGCTGCAGCGTGAGGTAATAGATGCTGTTGAGTGTATTGAACAAAAAGTGCGGATTGATCTGCGCCTTGAGGTAGCTCAGCTCCGCTTGCGCCTTGGCCGTCTCAGACAATTGCCAGCGCTGATAAATGAAAAAGATGAACGACACGACGAGCACCATCGCAGTGCGCACGATCGTGGCCGGCAGCAAAAAATCGATGCGGCTGTCGATCAATACATCCGAAGTAAAAATCCATACAAACAATAGGCGATTGATCACAAACATGGCCCCCAAGCCAGCAAGCAAACCCAATCCATACCACCCATAACGCTTGCGCAAATACAGCCTCGGCAGCAACAAAAACAGGTGCAAATAGAAAAATCCGATGAGCGGAAAGGTCGAAATGCGCACGAACCAAAGCAAGGCATCGATATCAAAGCCCATCGTGATGCGGTCAGATGGCAACATGATCGTCGGCAGGATCAAAAAGACCAGCCAAGCGCTCACATGCAAAACGATGGTATAGAGTCGCCCTTTCCTCATTGTGGACTGCCAAGATAAGCGATGCCAAGGGAATGCCGTAAAGGATATCGGGCAATGCAGGAAATGTGAAGGGGAATGGGCGAAAACCGGCCCGCAGCAGCGCCTTTGTCATCCCGAAGCGCAATTGTCATCAAGAGCGCAGCGCCATTGTCATCCCGAGCGCAGCGCAATTGTCATCCCAAGCGCAGCGCCCTATGTCATCCCGAGCGCAGCGAAGCGGAGCCGAGGGATCTTGAGCACAGATACACTTCCAACACAGCAGCAAAACTGTCCGCTTACAACGAATTTATTCAATTTTTCAAGCTATTGATTATCTGCACAATACAGGGCCCATCATTGGTAGCAAGCCGCAGCCACACGCCCCCCCGACGCTCGCGCGACAAACCCGC
>JANPHP010000359.1:0-6199 GCA_031424495.1 Bacteroidota bacterium
CGGGTTGGTATTGCCCTTGGTTGAAGTAGATGTCGTTGCCGATGGTGAATGCGCGCGCGTTCAGGTCGCGGTTCATTTGCCCGGCATAGTCACCGGTGTGGATTTTGACACTGGAAAAATCCCTGCCGAATCCATTTTCCATGAATCCGCGTGTCTGGGTGTCCAAGCCGAGGCCGCCGCCGCGCGTGCTTGTGATTTGGCTGCTCAGCTGTGGCGATGCAAAGCCGCCGCCATTGTTGCTGACGGATTTGCGCTGCAATTTTTCATCCTCCTGCTCACAGTCCGCGCATTTACGTTGGATGACCGGGGAGCTTATTCCCGCAAATTCAGCACCGCTCAGGGGCATGCGCATGACTTTTTCAGCCACCGCATCCGCCTCCTGCTCCAGTGGATCATCCACAGCCCCGATTTCCAGCTTGGTTTGGATCCATCCGCCGTGCAATGTGGTCGGGGGAAACTTGCCACTCAGGGGGTTGCCGCCTTCTCCGATGCCGCCAAATCCGCCGACGGATTGGGCTTGGCCGTCGATGGCAGCCTGTGATTCTTGTACATGGCTCTCCTGCGCAGGCGCTTGCGGCTGCTGCTGGGGTGTGGAAATGACTGTCGGTGGTACTTGCATCGATTAGCGGTTGCTGTTATTCCTCCTCAATGGGTTCCAATTCATAGGGATTGTCAAAAAGCTTTTCGATCTTTTCATGTACTTCAAAGTACTCAGGCGTGTCGTTTCCTCTCCAATAATAGTCGCTTTGCCATAGCCAATAGTCAGTGTAATATTCCGCGCAATATTGCCTCAGGTTGGTGCAGATAAACTTCTCGATCATGCGGTATTTTGCCCTTGCCTCATTCAAGGAGGCATTGTCGCTTTCCATCGAGACGACCATTGTCAAAAGGCTTGCTACACCCAGACTTGCGCCACCCACACGCATGAAAAGTGCGGTCAATGTAGCGTCCACAGCCATGCCGACAGCGAGATCTTTGATGGCCTCTACGCGATCTGAACTTGTGAGTATGATGCCCGCAGTGAGCCCCGCGATCGCAATGAAACCCATCGTACCGATGGTTGCAAAACCGCCTTGCCGCCTGATGCGGTAGCCTTTTGCCGCTGCAATTCTTACGATTTCATTAGCGGTTCTCATTTCCAAGTATGCGGCATAGGTGGTACTAAACTTGCGGGCATAAACGTCGAGAAACATAATGCCGCGCTGAAAAATCCCTGCAGCCGCTTTGGCATTGGCGCCCGACATGCCGTTGGCGATCAGCTTGACTTCGTTTTTGCCTATGGCTTCTAGCGCCGCAAGCGCCTCTGGACCAGTTTGCGTTTTCAGAAACTCGATGGCAGCCAACCGATTGGCAGCATAATTAGCTTCGAGTGCCGATGCCCCTGAGATCGTGCCCGTATAGGCTTTGTTGTCAATCCACAGGAGTTGTTTGGTCTTTGGATTGTAGGCGATGGAATCAAAACCGCCTGCATTCACCTTTTTGCTCCAATCACGGAATACATAGTAGCCATTGTCGTCCAAAAACTGGTCGACCAAAAGTTCGCCGATCTCGCCGACCACATGCCGGGGATCACCTGGCGGTGCCCTTTGCACAAGCGGGATATTGCCTCCGCGTTGCTGCACCACATGCGTAAGCTCATGCGCAAGCAGGCGCCTGCCGCTTTCGGATGCGGGTTGGTATTGCCCTTGGTTGAAGTAGATGTCGTTGCCGATGGTGAATGCGCGCGCGTTCAGGTCGCGGTTCATTTGTCCGGCATAACTACCGGTGTGGATTTTGACACTGGAAAAATCCCTTCCGAATCCATTTTCCATGAATCCGCGCGTCTGGGTGTCCAAGCCGAGGCCGCCGCCGCGCGTGCTTGTGATTTGGCTGCTCAGCTGTGGCGATGCAAAGCCACCGCCATTGTTGCTGACGGATTTGCGCTGCAATTTTTCATCCTCTTGTTCGCAGTCCGCACATTTGCGTTGGATGACTGGGGAGCTTATTCCTGCAAATTCAGCACCGCTCAGGGGCATGCGCATCACCTTATCGGCCATGGCATCTGCTTCACGTTCCAGTGGATCATCCACCGCTCCGATTTCAAGCTTTGCTTGAATCCATCCGCCGTGCATTGATGTCGGGGGAAACTTGCCACTCAGGGGGTTGCCGCCTTCTCCCATGCCGCCAAATCCGCCGACGGATTGGGCTTGGCCGTCGATGGCAGCCTGTGATTCTTGCACATGGCTCTCCTGTGCAGGCGCTTGCGGCTGCTGTTGGGGTGTGGAGACGACTGCGGATGTGGACATCTGCATCTGAAGCTTTGCGAATTTTCCTCAAAATAGGGGCAGCCTTCGGCATCGGCAAGTCGCATCGGAGCAACGGTCGTATTTGGGGAGGAACGGTTCGGGTTCGGGTACGGGTTTGCGGGACGGCAAGGTTTTTTTGTTTTGAATCGGAATATTATATCCAACGATAAATTTCAGGTAGGTACGCGATGCATCGCGTCCCTACCTGAAATTTATCCAAAAATGTGCAGCCAAAATTGAAATAGTTCATTCCAAAGCAGCTCGCCTCGCCTGATAGCGTTCCTCAAAACCTGTTGACCAAAAGCTGATCTCCTCTCCGAGTTCGTTGCCTTGGTCATCCTCTTCCACATAGTCGAGGCTATAGAGTAGCAGGGCTTCCTCCAATTGCTGGCAGAGGGCATGGGCCCAAGCGGCTGCGCCTGTTTCATCGGTTTCGTAGCGGGCATTCAGCGTGTAGGTCGGATAGGATTCATCCATCGTCTCTATGCTCATTTGCAAACCGGGCACCTCCAGGAACATTTGGTAACCGACCAAGCGAGACCGAAAGCTGAGCTCGGGCCACAATTCCCGCAACAGCTGATGGAGCTGCTCGGGGGCTATATCGTAAATATCGGCGCGAAACTGAAATTGCTGCATCGTGTACAAATGTATCAAAGACGGAGGAAAGGCTGCAAGTCAAATGATCCACCTGGAATCTGAAAGCTCACATTTTGAATGTTGAGGTGCGGGAATTTGGCCTGGATATTGGCGAGCACCTGATCGGCATCAAAAACGGCCTTGATTTCAGCCTTCATCTGTTTGGAGTTGATCATCTTGTTTTCAAATACATATTGGAAATCCCTGCGGATACCATTGAAACTTGTGGGGTTCGCTTTGATGCGAGCCAAAAGGGCGTCTAGGCCTGCGTGGTCGAGGGAGATGAGGTCTACTACCGTGCCGCCCTTCCCCTTTATGGCGCCCTCTGTGATTTTACCGTTGTAGGCACGTTTCACAATGTCATCAAAGCCACTTTCGGTCATCATGGCCACAAGGTCCACGTCGTCGGCTGTCGCTTTGCGCAAGGCCGAGCCTTGGATGCGGATGTCGCTCGTCGGGCCACCGATGGCGCTGATCTCGCTTTTCAGGGTAGCACTGAAATCTTGGAAATCTGCCAAGCTTTTGAACTTGGCGGGGTAGCCGCGGGCCTTTAGGTAGACAGCAAAGTCCATTTGATCCATCAATTGGATCGCATTGAGTGGCTTATCCTTCCTGCCGCCTATATAAATCAGGTCTTCGATTTCCTGTGGTTTGAAGCCATTGGCTCTGCCTTTGGTGATCAAGGCTTTGAGCTCGGCATCGGTATATTTCAATTCAAATTTGGCATTGGCAGCCACACGCGACAGGAGGTTGGACTTCACGCTCGTGACCAACTGGTCACTGGCTTCGAGGGCCTCGCCTGCAACCCTGGCCGAGGCGCGGCCTTCTTCCCAGGCTTGGCGTATCTTGCTGATTTCATCTGGGCCCAAGTCCCCGAGTCCCTTGAGTTTTCTCACCGCGCGCAACTCGTCTACAAATGCCGATAATGTGTAGGCGCCTTGCATGGACTTGAACTTGGCCATTTTGACCAATTCGACATAAAATTCAGGGTGGGCAAAGGACTTGAGGCCCTTGGAATCGATGAGCAATTCGAAGGCCTTTTTGCTTTCTTTGAAGGCCGTTTGCGCTTGCATGGCCTTTTCAGCGGCGATGGCTGCCTTGGCATCGAGTCCGCCGGCGGCTTTCATGATGGCAACCACGCGATTAAATTCTGCCAAGTCACCTGCAACTTGCGCAGCTTGCGCGGCTGGCCCCAATTTGCTGATGGCCCGTGCAGCAGCACCCAAGTCCAAAACTGCCCCGACGACGGCGATGATGAGCCAAATGATGCTGGGATCGTTGGCCAAACCCGCATTGGCGAGTTGTTTCTCCAAGGCATAGTCCCTGTAGGCCTCATACACCCCAAAAGCACTGATGCCAAAACTGAGCGCCGCCGCACCCGCAGCCACGAGCGCAGGGGTAGCCGCACCGAGCGACACGACGGTCAAGGCAATCGCCACGATCGCAACCGCGACACCGACGATCAACTTGAGGATCATGTCGCTGTGGATCTTGTCGTAGATGATCTTGTCGTAGATCGAATCCTTGGAGATGCCTTGTTCGAGGTAGAAGATCGGCATCAGGTTGGTGAGCTTGTAGATGACGTTGGAGTCGCCAGAGACTTTGCCTTTGGCCCCGCCGATGTCGGTAGAGCGCACACTGGCATAACCACTGAGCATCGATCCCAAGTCTGTTGACGAGGCTGCAGCCTTCAACCGAGCCATGTCCACCTTCTTGTTATCGGGCAGGTCTTTGTCGTTGAATATGCAGTACTCCTTAGCCAATGTTTCCTTGTCTGCTCCCCCTTTGATCTTGGTGAGCAAATCGGTCATCATGGTCTTGTCGGCATACTTTGATTGCTCCCTGTACAGGCTGCCTTGGTATTTTTCGAGGTAGCCTATTGCCGTCGCTTGCGCTTGTTTTTCAAAGCCCGCCTCAAATTGGCCGATGAATTTCGCAAAGTCGGCGTAGCCGTTGACAAATCCGATTGCCTTGCAGGATTTTTCGATTTCCTCCATGACGTCCATGGCGACCATTGTGGTGCCCAGCCCATCCAAACCCCCTCCCATTCCAATTCCGCCTGATTGCCCCATCCCCGATGACAATGCGGAGCTCATGGAGGCGTTCGAAATCAATTGTCGATACAGTCTGAGCTTCTCATAAATCGCCTCCAGGCCGAGCAGTTTGCCTTTGGTGATGTTGTTTTCTTCGACCAGGGCTTTTTGTTTGTCCATTTCCTCACGGAAATTGTGCAGGCTCAGCTCAAACTTGTCCAAATCTGGCGTCGAGCCTGTCACGCGGCTCAGGTACTCATGTGCGATATCGGGCGGCATCGCTTCCAGGGTCTTGGCGATGCGAAACATCTGCTCGATATCCGCTGCCGTCAGCACCTTGCCATTGGTGCTGTATTTGATGAATTGCTTGACCCCGTCGGGCAGATTCTTGATGTACTCGTTTTGGAAAAGAACCTCGTCTTGGATCTGCCGCCACAATTCCGCTTTGCCTTTGTCTTCCTTGGAACCCGTGATTTTTTCGCCGGGCTTCACGCCGGCCGCTTCATAGTAGCGGCGGTCGATCTCTGACATCACGTCGGCTTTCTCCTTCGTATTGGGCCCACCGAGAAATGTCTTCGCACGCCCTGCTGCCCCATCGACACTGCCGTCTGCGGCGCTGGTGATGCCCTTGTCATTGTTGTTGGCGCCACGCGCCTGCTTGAAGAGGCTCGCCGCGACCTTGACCGACACGGGGCTGTCTGCTGGGCCGTAACTCGCTTTGACATTCTTCCATTTTATTCCCGCCGGCGGATTTCCAGCAAAGATTTTGGCGGTCGCCATCTGTAGGAACTCGTCGCCCGTCATGGTCGTGGTAACGACGACGGACCTGCGCACATAGGGCTCTTCAGGATCCTGTTTCTGGATCACTTGCCGCTGCACAACAGCCTGCTGGGAGCTGGCGGTTTTCCATTGGATAGGGCCTCGGTGCGTTTGGGGGAATCCGAGGCTGCCGATTTGTTGGAACTTGCCTTGCACAACGGTTTCCACGTCATCTTCCTCTTCGCCAACCGACTCGACGCGTTGGATGGCCTCGATTACCGAAGGTTGGGAAGCCTGCTTGCGCTGCACAGCTGGCGGATTTTGAGCACCTGCCCCACCGAGGTCATTCACGGGGGTGCGCATGACCTGCTCCGCGACATTGTCGGCCTCTTTTTCGAGTTGCGGATTGTCGTTTACGGGCAATCCCGCGACCTGTGTATTGGGTTGCACGCGGCCTTCGCGCTGCTGCACGACGTGTGCGGCCTC
>JANPHP010000360.1:0-32755 GCA_031424495.1 Bacteroidota bacterium
CAAATCACGAGCGAACCCAAAATGCCGATCGGCATGTCGCGCTTGGGATTTTTGGCTTCTTGAGCTGCCGTGGACACGGCATCAAAACCGATGAAGGCAAAAAATACGACCCCGGCCGCTCCCAAAATACCCATGATACCGCCATAATTGTGCTCGACACCTTGGGCATCGGCATAGATGGTTGCATCGGGGATCATAGGGGAATGATTGGCAGGCACGATGTAGGACCAACCCAGAATGATGAACAAGATCACAATGGACACCTTCGTGATCACAATCAAGTTGTTCACAAGGGCGGAGCCAGAGGTTCCTCTGATCAAGAGGAAAGTGAGCACAACAACGATGAACAAAGCTGGCAAGTTCATCATGCCGTGTGCCATCTCAAGCTTGGTAACCGGATCGATCAAACTTTCAAAAGGAGAGTGACTCCATTCATACGGTATCACCCAACCAGGATTGATGATCCCCAAGAGCTTGTTGAGGTACTCACTCCAGGCAATGCTTACGGTAGCGGCACCGATGGCGTATTCCAAAACCAAATCCCAGCCAATGATCCAAGCGACCATTTCGCCGATTGTGGCATAGCTATAGGTATAAGCACTGCCAGCGATCGGAATCATGGATGCAAACTCTGCATAACACAAGCCGGCGAGGGCGCAGCCGATAGCGGCCACGATAAACGCAATCGTCACAGATGGACCAGCATTGTTGGCGGCCGCAGCAGCAGTTCGCACAAATAGGCCGGCACCAATGATGGCGCCGATGCCCAAACCGATCAGTGCCCAGACAGACAAGGTCCGTTTGAGCCCTTTTTCACTTTCCTCGGCATCTGCCATGAGGTGATCGAGTGATTTTTTTCTCCAGAGTTGAGACATACGGTTGAAGCTGTTTCTATCAAACAATAATTAAGCCAATGAAATTCAGCAGATTGACAAGTAATGCAACGTCTCTCGGCAACTGCTTAACATCAAACATAGCCAAAATCATTCTTCTATCCAATCTTGTTGCACAATTGACCTGCGCTTTCTCATCGATGAATGCACCTACCCTGCTACCAAGATCGTTTGATCAATTTGACTTCAGACCTGTGTAAAATCTAATCGGGTCGCAGCTAGTGGCTACGACCCGATTACTTTAAGCAGAAGTTAGCTTATTTCCCGACGACGACTTTGCGCGTCACCATCGTGCTAGCCGTGCGCAGCTCGACCGAATAGACGCCAGCTGCAGCGTCTTTCAATGCGATCTCCACTTTGCCGGCGGTAGCCTGCGTGATCGTTTGGCTCCAAACGCGCTGACCAAGCTTGTTGTACACAACAACTTGCAGGTCTTCAGGTGAAGCCAATTCGTAGGTGGCAAAGAAAACGCCCGCATTTGGGTTGGGGAAAATCTCCAAGCCCAAGTTGGATCCGACCGTGACGCCGACCAAGGTATTGACGGTGGCGGTGACCACAGTCGTGCACCCATTGGCGTCGGTGATCGTGCAAGTAAACACGCCGCCTGTGAGGCCTGTGATCGTTTGCGTCGTCGCACCATTGCTCCAGAGATAGGTATAAGGCGCAGTGCCACCAGCAGGTGTCACGCTAGCGCTGCCATCGGAGGCACCGTTATTGCTCTCATCGACGACGGTCGTCGTCCCAGCCAATGCACTTGCAGGTTGCGTCACCAATCCGCCAACGACGCTTGTGCATCCCGCAGCGTCGGTCACGGTTACCTGAAATTGGCCAGCGCCCAAGCCCGTTGCAGGGTTGGATGTTTGGCCACCGGTCCAGTTGTAGGTGAATGGGCCTGTACCACCTTGCACAGCTAAGTTCACGCTGCCAGTCGTTGCCCCGAAGCAGGCCACGTTGGTGACAGTAGCGACACTAGCCAGTGGCGCAGAGCTTGGGTTGATCGTCACCGTGGAAGTGCCGGTGCAACCTGCTTGGTCCGTAGCTGTGACGCTATAGGTGCCAGCGGCAAGGCCAGTGGCTACTGGTGTGGTCTGACCATTGCTCCACAAATAGGTGTAAGGACCAGTGCCACCTGAGGTAGCCGCCGAACCCACACCATTGGACAGGCCGCAAGAAGTATGTGTGAAGTTGAAGACGTTTACTGCGACTGCCGATGAAGCATTGATCGTCACAGTGGTGGCATTGTTGCAACCACTGCCATCGGTAGCAGTGACTGAATAAGTACCTGCTGCCAAACCATTAACGGTTGCGGTTGTCGCGCCATTGCTCCAGAGATAGGTGTAGACACCATTGCCACCAGTGGCATTTGCCGTGGCGCCACCATTGTTCAGACCGCAGGTGGTCGGTGAAACGGCATTGGTACTGGCTAGAACTTGAATCGAACCGCCGACAACCAAGGTTGCAGTCGCGGTACAATTGGAGACATCGGTGACGGTCACAGTATAAGTGCCTGCCGCTAAACCTGAAATCGACTGTGTCGTTGCACCATTGCTCCAAAGGTAGGTATAGCTCGTGCCACCAGTTGGGACTGCTGTACCACCACCATTGCTCTGACCGCAGGTTGTGTTGATCACCTGTGAAACGGTTGCGCTCACCGCGCCTATGCTTGGGATCGTGACCGTGGCTACTTGGAAACAGTTCGGATTGCCGCTGGTCACGGTGACCGTATAGGCCCCTGCTGCAACGCCAGTCAATGTTTGTGTCGTAGCACCATTGCTCCAGAGGTAGGTGAAGCTGCCCGTGCCACCCGAAGCAGCAACCGTGGCTGCGCCATTCGTTTGGCCGCAAGATGCAGAAGCTGTGCTGGTCGCATTGGCGGTGACGCCAGTCGATGCTGCTACGGTTGCGGTGGCCGTCTTGGTGCAACCGCGTGTATCAGTGATCGTGACAGAGTAGCTGCCGCTAGCCACATTCGTGAGGGAGGGTGTGGTAGAACCATTGCTCCAGAGGTAAGTGTAAGGCGATGTGCCGCCAGAGGTCACGAGGGTCACGCCGCCATTGGCTAGACCACAGCTCGTTGCCGTGGACGTTGCCGTGGACAGCATTTGATTCGGTTGGCTCACGACTGCACTTGCTGATGCCGTGCAACCAAATGCATCGGTAATGGTGCAAGTAAATGTACCTGCAGCGAGACCCGTGATCGTGCTCGTCGTTGCGCTATTGCTCCAGATGTAGGTAAATGGTCCACCACCGCCGACAGGCACAATCGAGGCACTACCGTTGGTACCGCCATTGCAGCTCACGGGGATGATATTGCCCGTATTTGCGGTCATGATACATGCATTGTTAGCGCAGATGTTCAGGGTCCAAGCTGTGAGCGAACCGCCGTCTTGGTTTACCAAGTCCTCAACTTTCAGTTTCCACCATCCAGTTGGTACCAAGCCGTTGAATGTAGCAAGGTTGCCGCTTGGGTGATAAGTGGTCCCAGCAATCATTGGGCAGGCAATCGTGTTGTCGGCAGGGCCTGCGTCATCAAACTTGATGTTGAAGTCGTCATTGGCACCACAAAGTGAGGTGAAGAGCACGATGCTAGCACCTGTGGGGCTGATCAACGAGATGCGCAAGTCGCTCACATAAGTATGCGTACCCACGAGGTTGGTCACATTCACGTCTGTGATCGTGCCGCCAATCGGGAAATAAACGCTGTCATAAACGATCGGAGTGCCCGTAGCAGAAATCGCCACCGGAATGGTCGTGCTTGCCACGGAGTGGCAAGTCACTGCATTGGTGGTAAAGCTGCGGGTTGAGCTTAAAGCGCCGCTTCCGCAACCATTTACAGCTCGCACACGCCAGAAATACTGGGTTGAGCTCGTGAGCGCAGGTGCTGGCACGTAGCTGGCAGTCGCAAGACCCGTTGCAGTGCGCACGATATTCGTAAAGCCTGCATCTGTTGCGATGTCGATGTTGTAGGTCGAGCCCGTTTGGGCCACCCAAGTGAGTGTAGCTGTTGTGCTCACGTTGGTGGCCGCATTCAGCGGGGAGGTGAGCGCCACCGCCGTCGGGGCTGCGCCTGTCACCGTGAGGGCGACTGTCGTGGTGTGTACCCCCGAAGTCGCATTCCCAGAAACCGTAATCGTATAGGAGCCTGGAGCAATGCTGCCCGTGCCGCTGATTGTCAGCGTCACGTTGTTGCCTGGCGTTACAGGGTTGGGGCTGAATGTCGCCACACCGCCAACGGGCACGCCCGACGCAGACATGGTCACAGCTCCAGTAAATCCGCCGATGCTCTGGCAATTGATCGTGTACAAGGCATTTGCAGGCGCGCAGACGGCCTGAGTGGTCGTGGTAGCGATCAAATTGTAGTCAGAAGTAGGTGCCGTGATCGTGAAGTTCACGTTGCTGATGTCAAAGAAGATGTTGCCATTGGCCTTGACCATCACGCGGGCTGTCGTCGTCGGGTTGTTGGGGACTGTGACAGTACGGGTGCCGTTATTGGGCACGTTGGTGGCCAGGGTGATGGGGAATGTGAGACCGCCATCGGTCGAGAGGAAGATATCGACGTTGGCACAGGAAATGGGCGCTGCCGTTGTATTGGCGACGTTCCAAGTCACGTTTTGGGTGCTTGTGGCAGCCCACGTGACAGCCGTGTTGGGGGCAGTGACCACAAATGGACCTGCTGTGCTCAGTGCACGCACGGTCATGGTGTCGTTGTCGCCACAACCGCCACCCGGGTGGTTGTCACGAACGTAGCATGCAAACTTGAAGTTTCTGGTCACGCTCGACAAGACCTCCCATTGCGACACAGTGCCTGCTGCGATGTCGCTCAGGCGTGGGAAATAGCGGCTGCCGCTCGTGACGGGTGGGCGTGAACGGAATTGAGGTCCGCCAGTGTTGGTAGAAACGGGGGGCTGGGTGTTGGTGGCGTTGTCATATTGCTCCCAGCAATAGGTGATGGGATCATTGTCAGCGTCGGTCGCTGAAGTCGTCAAGACGAATGGCGTGCTGATCGGAATCGTGAAATTGGGCAGCGGGCTGGTGATGACTGGCTGGCTATTGGCCAAAGCCGGGTGGCCTGCACAGCTATTGCCAGTGCCGACGATGAATGTGTAGATCTCCTTGAGACTCACTGTGTGGAAATAATCGTTGCTGTTTGCCTGCACGTCGTGGGCACCGCAGATGCCGGCGTAGGCCATAATCGTGGTACCCGAGCCGCACTCCATTGCAGTGTTGTTGTTTTGATTGCCAGCACATGAACCTTGGTTGGAGTTAAAAGTGTGGTTGCCGCCAAATTGGTGACCCATTTCGTGGGCCACGTAGTCGATGTCAAAGGGGTCGCCCACGGGCGCGCCAGAGCCTGTGACACCACGAGCTTTGTTGGTGGAGTTGCACACGACGCCCAAGCCAGCAAGACCGCCAGAGTTGGTGCCAAATACGTGGCCAATGTCATAGTTGGCAGAGCCGATGACGGTCGTGGTATTGTTTTGGTTTTGGGTGATCATCGTGCCCGGGGTACCATTGGTAAATGGGTCGGTGCCGGCATTGGTGTAGACGATCAGGTTGTTGTTGGCGATGATGTTGAGGTGCACAGCCATCTCGCGCTCATAGACTCCGTTCACACGGTTCATGGTCGTCACTTGCGCAGCCTGTGCCAATGCAAGCGTACCGCCCTGGAAGGCTGTGTATTCGCCAGTGGCTGAGAGCGCCAAGCGGTAGGTGCGCATTTGGCAGTCGCCAAAAAAGCGCGCAACATTGCCGCCGAGTCCGCTAGCCATTTCAGCTGATACTTCCTCTACATCGCAAGTCATCACCTTGTTGGTGGCGACAAAATCCTTTTTGAGGTAGGAAATGTAATTGTGGGTATCGCCCATCGCATAGGGATCGATGTACACCGTGCTCTGCCCGGTGCGCAAGATCATCGCGTGAAAGCCCTGGGGCGTTGCATCCAAGCGGATGTAGGCGCTAGGGTCCTCGATGCCTTGACCTTTATATGTGCGGATCTCAGGAAACATGGCTGCAAGCGGGGCTTCCATACATGTCGAGTAGACAATACGGAAATGCTCAAAACCACCTTCTGGCATAGGTAGGGTCAAGACGTGGGTGGAAACGCTGACATTCACTGCATTTTCATCGGGGGCTTGGCTCAGAAAGCTCCGCATTCCCTGGAAATCCAAGCCCAAAGCCCGGTATTTCAATGGGAAAATGTATCGCGTACCCGTAGTGGAAATGGGTTTGGCCCCCAAATCATTCCACAAATAGGTCGGGCTCGTAGCAACATTCACATTGTGCTGCGCCCAGACATAAGTAGTGCTCATGGCAAGCAACAAAACCCATGCCAATGCATTTGTAATTCCTTTTCTCATACCGATTTCAAGATGTTCACAACCAAAAACGTCGATTACCAAATTCTTTCTCAATATAAAGGTACGGTTTTGTCGAATTCAAAAATTGCGGCTTTACGACATTTGCAATAAATACGTCCTAAAATAGCGATGCCTTTCACCGCCGTGGGTGAAAGGCATCGTTGACTGAGCAAACTCATCGATTAGCCCACGGCGCCGCCGCCATTGGGATCGTCGTCGCCACTTTGAGGCGGCTCTTCTGAGGTGCTTGCAGGGTCTATGGCAGGCACATCTCCTGGTGTGGCATCGATCTGAACAGTGGTCGGCTCGACAATAACAGCGCTTGCTGCAGTGTCAGGCCCCTTGTCTAGCTGGCTCGTCGTGAGATTCACCGTGACTTGAGCGGGTGCCTGTGGCGTGGGAATGCCCGTATCAGGTGTCGCAGGGCCTTTGCCACCGATGCGCAGGTTCAAAAGGCTCTTCAACTGACTGTACCAGTAAGTCGATCCCAGTGAAACAGCGCCGATCGTGAGTGTCAAGCCGATGAGCTTGAGCAACCACCAGAGTATCGGCGATTTGGTATCGGTGTAGTCCTTGTGCCCGGGCAATTCATCCCAGACCCAACCGATCGGCAGCACTTTGGTGGCGTTGATATCATTGTAGACCCCTTTGAGTTCGGTCTTGATGCCACGCACCAGATTGGTGTCTACGGCTTGCGGTTTGGCTGGAGCAATGACGATGGAGTCCTGCCCACTGACCCCTTGCACGACCGTTTTGGTGGGTACCAAGCCAGCCACAGTACCGTCTGCTGCACGCTCATCGTAATTTGCGAGATAATCAGAAGCCGCATTGACCGTTGCTGTCCGCAATTCATCATCATTCCAAAACGTGGATGTCATGTGGATCGTGTCGGCGTTCATGGCCCCGACGACGAGGATCGAGACGATTGTGACCCAGGCGCGCATCCTCTTGCGGTACCATTCAGTGACAGCCTCCATCGACTCATTGAACCATTCCTCGATTTTCTGGCGAATGGAGTCATATTCCATTGTGCCGCTGTTGAGGATGATCAACATCCGGTTGCGCATCTTCTCATTTTTCATGGTGAGAATGCGCTCCTTGATGAGTTCAAATTGGGTGGAATCGGTCGCCTTTTGGCCATTGGACACAATGTCGAGGACAGCCAAGGCAAAGTTTTTGGCGCTGATCGACGTGGGTTCGCCGAGCTTCTCCCTGAGCGGCGGGGCGATGAGGTGGTGCTCATAGAGCTCCTTGACAAAGCCAGTATAGTTTTTGTCGTCGAGCAACTCGCCGAGGGCTTGCTTCATGTGCTTTGCACGCAACTTGGTGATCTTCACCCCTGCCTCCACGATGCCAGAGCAGATCACGCTGATCGCGAAATAGGCAAAGGCCAAGCCGATTCCTACCTCGATAATTTCAGTTCCAAACATATCTCCTTTTTCAGAATGGTCAAAAATTGGTCATCTCCGGCGGAATGCACAGTAGGCATTCCTGCCACCGAAGATTGGCTCAAGTTAAACAAAATCTATGGATCGCAAAAAAGCGCTAAAGGCCTCGCCAGGGCAATCGCAAGAAACTCGCGAGCGGTCCCGCACCTAGGGCGCAGTAGCCGTACGCTGATTCGCCATTCCGCACTTCTCGTGCGGGATGGCGAGCATTGAACGATGAAAACTGGACGATTTTTACTCGTCCAATGCATCTTTCGCTAGAGGCTCGAGTCGGATATCCGCCTCGGCGGACTTCGGCCGCGGGCCGCAATTTACTTTCATGCGATTGGCCTACCCGCTACTGAGCCGCCTTATTCCTGATCCAGGTACTTCTGATAGCCCTTGGAATTGAGCGCCTCGGCCGATTCCAGCACTTTTTTGCGCAGCATCTCTTTGTAGCCGACGACCTTGTCGAGCACATTGGGATTGCTGCAACCGATGATCTGGGCTGCGAGGATGCCGGCATTTTTGGCGCCGTCGAGTGCGACGGTGGCCACTGGGATGCCGCCGGGCATTTGGAGAATGCTCAGGATCGAGTCCCAGCCATCCAATGACATCGTTGCCTTCACAGGCACGCCGATCACGGGTAGCGGCGTCACGGAGGCGACCATGCCGGGCAGGTGGGCTGCGCCACCTGCGCCAGCGATGATGACTTTGAGCCCGCGCGACACGGCCGAGCTCGCATAATCCATGAGGCGCTCGGGCGTGCGGTGTGCCGAGACGATGGAAATTTCAAAGGAAATGCCGAAATCCTCGAGGATGTCGGCGGCTTCACGCATGACCTTGAGGTCTGAGGTGCTGCCCATGATGATACCTACTTGCGGGTTTTGCATGCGACTACTTTCAGTGTATTCTTTACAATTCTTGCCTTATTTTTTGCCGTCTCCAAATCGTCGGCAATGATCGTGACGTGCCCCATCTTGCGAAAGGGCCGCGTCTGCTTCTTTCCATAAATGTGTACATAGACGCCTTCCAGCGCCAACACATCTTCTATACCATCATACTCGACATAGCCGACTTCGCCGGGCTCCCCGAGCAAGTTTACCATCACAGCTGCGCCACGCGGCGCGACCGAACCCAAGGGCAGGTCCAAAATGGCGCGGATGTGCTGCTCATATTGAGAAGCGTAATTGCTCTCGATCGTGTGGTGACCGCTGTTGTGGGGCCTGGGGGCGGATTCATTCACCAAAATCTCACCGCTTGGCGTCACAAACAGCTCGACGGCCAAAATGCCGACAAGGTCCAGGCCCTCAGCGACGCGCAGCGCGATGGCCTGCGCTTGGGCCTCCAATTCAGCGGACAGGCTCGACGGGCTGAAGAGGTACTCCACGAGATTGGCCGTGGGGTGAAATTCCATTTCCACGGATGGATAGGCGAGCATCTGCCCGCTCGGGCGGCGCGCGACGATCACCGATATCTCGCGGATGTCGGCGACCATGTCTTCGATGAGGCCCGGGCCATCTGGCAGGGCTTCGAGATCGGCGAGGCTGTGCAAAATGTTCACCCCTCTCCCATCATAACCCTCGGCAGCAGTTTTCTGCACGCAGGGAAATGCCAATGACTTGGTCAGCAACTCCGCCTTGGATTCATAAGTGAAAAATGGACTCGTGGGGATGTCGTGGGCGGCGTAAAATTGTTTTTGGAGGCGTTTGTCTTGAATGATGCGCAAGGTCGACGGCCGCGGATAGACAAGCGTGCCCTCCGCTTCCAATTGCGCGAGCGCCTTCACATTCACATGCTCGATCTCGATGGTAAGCACATCCACCAACTTGCCAAAGCGATAAACGGCCTCAAAGTCCTTCAAATCACCGACTTCAAACACCTCCGCCCTGCCCTTGCAAGGCGAGAGGCTCGATGGATCGAGCACAGCAGTGCGGATGTCCATGCGTGAAAGGTCCTGCAAGAGCATTTTGCCCAATTGGCCCCCACCCAAGATACCCAACATAAAATCAGAAGAGAAGTATCGCGACATGATACAAAGGTAATTGACAATTGATAATGGGCAATTGACAATTGAGGGGAATTGGTTGGGGATGACAATAAGGTAGAACCCGTCCCGCTTATATTTAGCGGGATAGGGTTATCGATACGACGCCTCTGGCGAAGCTTAACGAATCTTCGCTCCAAACTGGATTGCAAAATCCATCACTTAACGACCTTGAATCACCAGCCGAATTCTATTGGTCACTCCGTTTCCATCGGTGGCAACGATGAAATAATTTCCAGCTGGCAAATCTGTGAATTCAATCAGTTGAGTCCCTTTGAAGAGCTCGCGGCGGTAAGCAACCCTTCCGACCATATCATACATCACAATTTTGCTGTCTTCTTGAAGTGTCAATGAAACAGATTGGCTTGCAGGATTTGGAAAAACCAGGATCGCAGGCTTATCATCCGGATATGCGACTGCAACTGGGTTGCACATATCCCGAAAATGCAAGCTGCTCGTTTGGGGTTGCATCGAAGTTTGGGAGAGGCTATAACCGACTGATGAAGTTGTCAAGTTGGCATCGGTGACGGTTGCAGCCTGTGTTGTGATCGTCAAATACTGCGGAGGGACAACGCTTGTACTGCAATCCACAACGCCGTTGGTATCGGTCCTGATGAGTGAAGAACGCGCAGAAATTCCAGACCCACTGGGCGTACCTATGCCAGCAAATGCATAACCTCCGCCATTGGGCAAGACGACCAAGTCACCATTGCTCTCGAAACTTGGGCCATAATCCTTGATCCAACTGATGCCAAAGGCATTGTCAAATTTGTACAAGGCTCCGTACAATGTGAAATTGGGTCTGTGTGAGCCGATGGCAATGTACTCCCCAGAGGCTAGCGGCACCACCCTTGAGATGCTGAGATCATTGTTGCTGGTATATTTATAAGACCAAACCACCGCTCCAAGGCTATCCACTTTGAAGATGGATTTGGTGGTGGTGACGATGCAACCTTCGTCAGGAGTGATGCTCAATCCAGTGGCAATGCCACTGTTTGGAACAGCATATATTTTTTGCCAAGCAACATTGCCAGCATAATCCATCCGTGTGACGACCGGGCTGTTGTTAACGGAACTGTACACGCCGTCAAATCCCGACAAATAGAACCCATGATCTCCTTTGGCGAGCAAATTGGCTTCCTGGTTGTTGCCACGGATGAGCCTTTTCTTCCAAACGATGCCGCCTGATGCATTCAAATTGATCACGTTAGCATCGCCAGACAAAGCAGAGGTATTGTAGTCGATGATTCCGGTGACGATGAAGCTTCCGTTGGGTGCCTGAATCGCGCTTTCACCGCGATCCTCAGTGAGTGTGCCCCCATCTATTGTTCGACTCCACTGCAGGGTTCCGTTTTTGTCTGTCTTCACCACCCAGATATCATCGTGGTTAGTGTTCGAAAATGAGTTGGCAGTCCCAATGCACAAGAATCCGCTATCTGCACAGGCGATGACGTTGCGCCCATCGTCGTAATTGTTTGTAGAATCAAATACATGATGCCACAAATATTCTCCATTTTCATTGGTTTTGAACAGCACGATCCCGTCGTTGCTCCCTGAAAACGACTGTCGGGTGCCAGTCATTACAAACTTTCCATCCAATGTAGCCGCAAGCCCCACCTCGCCAGATTGGTTAGGCTGATCATAAACCTTGTAAAACGGGCTTTGTGCAAAACAAAAAAAAGATGCTGAAACCAAAAATGCGGTGAGAAATAGTGCTTTCATTTTTGAGCGTGGTTAATGTAGTGCGTACGAGTTCTTGTTAGAATAATCAAATGTAACCGAATTTATTGACTTACGCAAGACGATTTGCGCATAAGGATAACCAAACTGTCGATCTACCCTGGAAAGACCGATTCTTGGCTCCGAAGTCGCCGAGAAAAGTTCATTCTAAACAAAGTACATCCACCAATGGCAAATAAATAAACCCTTGACGGACACAGTACCAATGCGACACACCACTCGTTGGCTCCCCCAAAAAGGCAAATCGGCCTCCAGGCTCAAAAAATGATGTTTGAAACATCGTTTCCCATGTTTGAAACATCGTCGCCCATGTTTGAAACATCGTCGCCTATGTTTGAAACATAACCATCCATGTTTGGAACAGAACCGTCCATGCTTTTTACCGAACCGTCGATTCTTTTTACCGAACTGCCGATGTTTTTTTGCGAACCGTCCATACTTTGAAGCATCGATGCCGATGTTTCAAACAGAACTGTCGATGTCGTTAAGCATCGGTGCCGATGTTTTTTACATAACCGGTTATGCTTCGCAGCATCGTTGCCGATGTTTCAAACAGAACTGTCCATGCTTTGAAGCATCGACGTCGATGTTTGTAAATGAACTGTCTATGTCGGCGACATCGACGGTTATGTCGGCGTGCATGGATGGTTGTGTTGGCGACATGGACAGTTGTGTTGGCGACATGGATGGGGATTTGCGAGGGGTTGGCGCTGAATCTTCCGAGGGGCGGTCATTTACCTCCGCCGCCAGAGGCGTCGCTTCGATAACCCTGCGGCGGGACGCCACGGGTTCTGTCCATTATCCAATGCTAATGCCTTGCTTTTCCACAATTAGCGATTCGCGATGGTTCATTGACTTGCGGTACCTTTGTGGATTGAATTGATAAAAGCGTTTACATGAAGTGCTTCAAATACATTTTGGTTGTTGGGATGTTGGGTTTGTTGGCGCTGCGTCTGCCTGCACAGAAAATATTTTGGCAGACTGTCGTCGGCGGCACGGGCTATGACAATGGCATGCGCATGATCCCCACCGATCACAATTGCTTCTATCTTGCGGGCACCACCAACTCCAACGATGGGCTGGGCAAAGACAACCATGGCAAAGGCACTGCCGATATCGTCGCCTGCCGCGTTTCGGCTGAGAGTCAGGTGATTTGGAAGACAGCAATTGGCGGTTCGCTCGATGAGGCTTTCAGCGACATGAAACCCACAAGCGACGGCGGACTGCTCATCATCGGCACGACATCAAGCATCGACGGCGACATCGAGGAAAATCATGGCAAGATGGATTTCCTGCTCGCCAAGCTGGACCGCTATGGTAAACTGCTCTGGACCAAGACATTTGGCGGCCTCGGCAACGATCAAGGATTTGCTGCAATCGAAACCGCCGACGGCGGCTATCTGGTAGCTGGCGAAAGTGGCTCACGCACAGGCAGCATGACTTACCACATCGGCGCGCTTGACTCTTGGATCGCCAAGCTTGATGCGGGCGGCAAGGTCGTGCTGGAAAAGACATTTGGTGGCCGTGGCAATGAGCGCGTGACCAGCCTCATGGAACTCAAAAAAGACCGCTACCTCGCCGTGGGTTACACGACCTCAGACGATGGTGACGTCAAGGATCCGCTCGGGCAAAAGGATGCTTGGATCGTGTGTTTCAGCAAAAACTTTGACTTCATCTGGCAGCGCACCTATGGCGGCAGCGACTTTGACGAGCCTCACCAAATCATTCGCTGTAAAAACGGCGACCTTGTGCTCGCCGGTACAAGCTTCAGCAGCGATATCGACCTCGATGGCGCTGACAACCATGGTCTAGGCGACAGTTGGATGTTTCGCATCAGTGAAAACGGCAATCTCAAATGGAGCCAAGTCTATGGCGGCGCCCGCAACGAGGGCGGCAATGCAGTGGCGCAGACGCCTGACGGTGGATTTATCATGGTCGGCACTTCGAGTTCATCAGACAAATTTGTAACCAACAACAATGGCCTCTACGATGGCTGGGTTGTGCGCACCGACTCCATGGGTCACAAAATCTGGTGGCATAACTTTGGTGGAGAGAATTTTGAATACCTGTATGAGGTCATTGCATTGGAGGGCGGCAACTACCTCGCGATGGGCTTTGCCGAAAGCACAAAAGGCGATTTGGTCCCAATGAACAAGGAGGATGGAAACGACTTCTGGTTGCTGAGATTTGGTGATCCTGGAGACGACCAAGACAACATCATGCACAGTCAGCCCTATCTTGAGGGCACGGTGAAGAGCGCGGGTACGGGCGAGCCGATCAATGCCGACATCATACTCACCGACAACACGACCCTGAACAGTGTCAAGAAAATGAAAAACCAACGCGGCACGGGTTGGTATCAGATGGATTTGCCCCCCAAGGGTAAATATTCGGTCATGTTCAGCGCACCCGGCTATATGTTTTATGGTCAGGATCTCGACTACGCACTGCTGGCCGCAGGACCGGAATTGCGGATCGAGCCCGTCTTGGAGCCGATCCAAGTGGGCAGCAAGGTGATTTTGAACCTGATCGTGTTTGAAACGGGTAGCTATGAAGTGAAGCCTGAATCAGAGCCAGAATTGCGCCGTCTCAAATACTTCCTCGAAACCAATCCCAAGGTGAAGGTCGAGATCAGCGGGCACACAGATGCGACGGGCAATCTTGCCACCAAAAAGGAGCTCAGCGAGCGCCGCGCGCAGCGCGTGCGGGATTGGCTGCTGAAAGCCGGCGTCAATGGTCGCCAAATGCAGACCGCAGGCTACGGTGCCGCCAAGCCGATCGGCGACGAGAGTACCGAGATCGGCCGCGCAAAGAACCGCAGGGTCGAGGTCGAGGTGGTCGAGATTTTCTGATCCAATTTCATCCAGAGGATGGTGTATTTTTCCTAAACGAAGGAGAAATACACCATCCTGCATTTATACAACCTGCGTTCTGGATTGCACACCTGATACTTTACGATTTACGGTTGGAAGGTGTTGAACGTATTTGATCTCGTAGGTAGGCGATGCATCGCATACCTACGAGATCAAATACGATATTTTGCCGCCACAAAGTTGATTTTTGCTAGGATAGCCACAATTCTATTCCAGAATTGAGGTTAAACAAGTGCTCAAACTCCCCACCGAATACAACCCTAGCAACAAAGGGAATCATCACCCGACGAACCCCAACTTAATTATCCATTCTCAATTGTCAATTGTCAATTGACAATTAGGATTTCATTCGTTTGATGATGGCTGTGAGGAGTTTTAGCAACTCGACCAAGTCGTTGTGGATGCTTTGGAAGCCTTTTGGTTCGATGGTTTTGGTGGCTGCGAGCAATTCTAGCCAATAGCCGGTTTCATCCGCTTCTTTGAGGGCGATCATGAGCTTGTGGGCAAAGTCTTTGCGGCTTTCGGCTTGTTGGGCTTCTCGCACGAGCGCACCGATCGCGGTGCCACTACGCAACAGTTGCCTGGAGATTTCAAATTCGTTGCAGACCCGCAAGTGCCGCGCAAGCTTCACGATGCGGATCGCAAAGCAGAAACTCTTCTGTTGAATGGGGTTACTTTTCTTATGCTGTTCGGTGTTCATCATTAACTCTTACGCCTCAGGTTCAATTTCCCAGCAAACCTTCAAGGCGTTTTTGACATCTCGTGTCAAAACCAAACAAAGAATTTTGATCCCTCTCAAAAAAACCAAAATGAATCCCCCAACAATTGTCCATTGTCAATTATCCATTGTCAATTAATCATTCCCCCCACCGATACCCATCCACATCTAGCCCCATCAAATCGAGGGCCCTCATCACCACTGTATCTGCGAGTTGTTCAAATGTCTGTGGTTTGGAATAGAATGAAGGTGCGGCAGGCAAAATGATGCCCCCTGCCTGGGTCACGCGTGTCATATTGTCGAGATGGATCAAGCTGAATGGGGTGTCGCGCACCATGCAGATCAAGCGCCTACGCTCCTTGAGGATCACGTCGGCAGCACGTGTGATCAGGTCGTCTGAAATGCCCTGCGCGATGCGCCCGAGCGTACCCATGCTGCATGGCACGATGAGCATGTGCATGTAGCGCGCGCTGCCTGAGGCGAATGGCGCAAAAAAATCGGTCCGCTCATAGACCTTGAATGGTATCTCTGGCTTGGTTCCCAATTCTTGCTCCCACACCGTCAATGCATTGCGGCTCAAGACGACGCCTACCTCGACATCGTCTCGCTTTGCCAAATGATGAAGCGCACGCTGCGCATAAATGCTGCCACTCGCACCAGTGATGCCAATGATGATTTTGTGTTTGGGGACCATAGGTTCAAATTCTCGTTCTGCATTCGCCCCCTGAACGCTACGCACGCACAGACAAGCTTTTCTCATGACCAAGTTGCAAGGAATTTGTTTTGGTGAAAACCTGCACACGGTCAAAGATTCTGCGATGGCAAAAACTTACTCCTCTGTTAATGGCGTCAATCTGACCAGTGGATCAGGCTCAAGCAGCAACCTAAAGATTTAGCAGCTTCGGTATCGTGTAATGAGCCCCCTTTTCTAATTGATTTCCGCGCAGTGAATAGTTTCATTATGGCTTAAAATCATAGCATTCCCACCCAAAGCCTCCCCTAGATTGTATGGAGAATGGCGCATTGGCTCCTCGAATTGGTGTAACTGGGCTTCAAAATTTGGATCGGAACTGAAGGTATGGATCGATAGCTTGAGATCATTGTTACACACCAAATAATTAGAAATGAAGAAATTCTATTGGACCCTTCTTGTCTTTGCTTGTTTGTCTCCCACATGTTCATTTGGACAAAGTGCACGGCCTAGGGCTGTGGCTTCGCCCTCACAAACGCAACTTGTCGGATACACCCTACCCTCTTTTCTACCCGAAACATCACCCTCTAACGGCTTGCCCGCTATTCCCCTGCCCCATCCACAACATGGGACGACGACGGGCAAGATCACGGCCTTGAATCCGGTACAGCTGGGAACGGCCTCCAACGCATTTACAATCCTGCGCACTGAGCAAAACCAAGTTGTCGCAGTGGACTCGCTGGACCTCGTAGCTTTCATTCACCGCAACGATATCAATGTCTATGGTGGCAGCAGCGGCAACTTGCGCTATGACCTCTCCATCGATGCGGGTGCGAGCTGGAGTAGCGACATCGGTCCGCTGAACCCTACACTGACGCGTCTCGCTCGGTATCCCAATATCACAGCGCTGAGCCTGCCCGGAATCACCAATCCGCTGGGAAGTCGCATCGTATTCTCGGCACCGACGCTCAATACAGCCGCGACGCTTGCCGATGGGCACGTGGTCGGCTTGTCACAGACGATCGCCACCGGCGTCCCGATCGGGACCGAGCACTACCTCTTTCAAGGGGACAGGACCTACTTGCAAGGTGGCCTGTGCCAAAGCGCGCCTGGGATATTTTGGTCGACCGATATCGAATATGATGGCACCAATTTTCTGGGGGACGTCTACATTTACCGCGGAGACTACAATACCTCCACGCAGGACATTGATTGGGTGCGCTCAGACACGCTCGCCCCCAACAACTCGACAAGTTTCAATACCATCCCCCACTTGGTCGGCAGCAATATCGCATTTGCGCCCGGTGGAGAGATCGGTTGGGTGGCTTGGATGGGCGACCTCATCGGTGGCCCTGACTCCACATATCTACCGGTATTTTCCAAAACGACCGATTGCGGCCGCTCTTGGAGTGCACCTGTCGAGGTCAATCTCAACAACATCCCTTGGATCAAAGACAGCTTGCAGTCCTTGTGGACAGATTCACTGGGCAATCCTGCAGCCGATGGGCGAGCAACTTGTTCATTTGACTTTGACCTCACCGTCGACGTCAACGGCAATCCGCATTTGGGTGTCGTCATTATGAGCGGAATCGATTACCAAGTGAGTTCGGGACTCGCCAAATTCCTTGGCGACGTGACGACGAGCGATGGCGGCAGCACTTGGGACGTGCACTACATTTCGCCGATACTCACCTTTCGCACCCAGCTTTTTGGGACGAGCACACAAGTCTCCATGGACAATTTTGTGCAGCTCGCGCGCGATGAGGGCGGCTGCAACATCTTTTTCTCTTGGGCCGACTCAGACACAGCGACAGTCACTGGCAATGGAAATGGCATCGGCTTTGGAGAATCGAGCAATTTGGCACCCAACCTGCGGGTGTCTGCGCTCAATGTGAGCACTGGCATGCAGACCTACCCGCGCCTCGTCAGCGACTTGGATCTGCTTTGGGACGGCGCGATCCTCTTTCCGACCATGGCGCCGATCGTGATCAGTACACCTGCCGGATGGAACCTCCCCATCGTCACAGCAGTGATGACAGGTGGCGATCCGGTGAATCCTGCGACCTTCTGGTATTTTGGAAACGAAACCGCGATCCCCAACAGTGGATGGTGTATGCCAAGCAGCATGTCGCTCAATTGGGATTTTTGGGCCTACAATACATTTGTCTCCCCTTGCGGCAGCACTGCCCTACCCTTTTGCAATGCGGCCGTCAATGGACCTTGCGTCATTGTGGGTACAGCAGAGCCGAAGGCATCCATTGCCATGCTGGGTGATGCATTCCCCAATCCAACAAATGGCATGACGCGCATCGCTTTTACGGTGCCTGTGGTCACCACGGTGCACCTGGAGCTGCGCAATGCCCTCGGTCAGCTCGTGCAGGTGCTTGCCGCTGGCGAATTTGCTGCTGGTGAGCACGAGAGCCTGCTCAATACCAGCAACCTAGCTGCAGGAGTCTATGTCTATCACCTGCGGTCTGGCGAATCAACGATGAGCAAAAAGCTGATCGTTGCGCGCTAAATCTGAGTACATCTGAAGTAAACAAGGGGCTGACGGTTGTCGGCCCCTTGCCATTGTGATGCATCGTGTTGGGTGAATGCCTTGCGAGAAAATGCCTCTGATGGATTGCTAGATCAGCTTGCCTAGTTGACAATTAAGACTTTTTAAAGATTTCGCAGTAACGAATTACCAACCGCTGACTTGCACAGGCACGTGCGCTCTCGGAGACGTATTCTCAAACCAACAAACTCGTTTCCAATTCATTGCGGCATTTTGCTTGATGCGCAGCAGCTTGGATCAAAATCCAAGGAGTATGAAAACACCGACCACAATTATCGTTCGTTTCACAAAACCATCTTGCGAAACGGCGCTGCATCTGCTTATTTTTGCCGTGTACCAAAGTCTAGTTGGGCATTTGGTGAGTCGAATGAGATGGACAAGATGAATTTTACAAGGGCAATTGTGCAGGTTTGGGTGATCGCACTCTTCTTGATCATGGCAATCGGGAGCGTGGCGGCACAGCAGGTGAGTATTGGGGTGAATGCTACAGAAATCACAACCGATCAAAATCTGGTGGTTTCGGTCACGCTGTCAGGCATCTCAGGCGGGCAGGTACCGCAACCCAATTTCCCGGAGATCAGAGGTATGCAAGCAGCCGGCACCTCCAATTCCCAAAATTGGGTGAATGGGAAGGTATCTGTAACATTTTCGCGCAACTACATCGCCTCGGCAGCGGGCAGTTTCAAAGTGCCTGCAATCACCTATGAATTCAAAGGAGCGGTGGGCAAACTGCCGGCCACGACGATTACCGTGAAAAAAGGTACCGGTCAGCGGCAAGGCAATAACCAAGGCGGATTTCGTGATCCATTCGCTGACTTTTTCAACGATCCCTTTTTTGGTGGCGGTCAGCGGCAGCAAGCTGCACAGCAACCGCTGAAATACAAATCCCTGGAGGCTGACTATTTTCTCACGGTGAACCTCGACAAGGAGTCCTGCTACATCGGCGAGCAGGTGCATGGTGATGTGGTCTTGTTTGTGAATGAGCGTGATGCAGGCAAGATCAAGGTCGATGGCGTTGCGATTTTTGAAATGCAACAGCGCATCAAGAATACGGGCTTTTGGCAAGAGATCATCGAACTCAAGGAAATACCTGGAGAGCATGTGCAGGTCAATGGCAAGCGCTATATCGCCTACACCTTGTACAAAAACATCTTGTTTCCGATCAAGACGGGCGATATCGAGTTCAAAAACATCTACCTCGACGGCATGAAACTCGCCTTGGCCACCAATGCTAGCCCGATCGCGCGCTTCATGGGGCAAGACATGAAGTTTGAAAACATCAAAATCAAGGCCGCAGATCGCAAATTGGTTGTAAAGCCCCTGCCAGCGACCAAGCTCACCGATGCCAATATGGTGGGCAAATTCAAGCTCGATGCAAGCCTGAACCATCCAGAAATCAAAACGGGAGAAAATTTGGAGCTGGAAATCAAAATCGCTGGCAATGGCAATATGGCGATGATGGCAGACCCTACGGTGACATTCCCCGAAAACTTTGAGGTCTATGACCCCAACACCCAATTCAATTCAAGGGTGCAGGGCAATGGGCTGATCGGCGACAAAAGCTGGAAATGGTCGATGTTGCCTACGCGGGCCGGAGATTTCGACTTGGGACCGATACGTTTCTACTTCTTTGACCCTGAAAAGAATGGATATGACTCGCTGATTGTCCCTACATTGAGGGTCAAGGTTACTGGTGAGGACATCGAAAATCAACGGATCGGCAAATCCAGCGCAGATTTCTTTTACCAATCTGCCTTTGGTGGAGCCAATACAGACTTGAGCTCAAGTAATCACAGCAATGCTTGGTTGCTTTTTTTGGGAATGGGCATCGTAGGCGCGGTCGTCGTGGTGGGCGTGCGCCGCAATGGAAAACAATCCCGTCAACAGGCAAAATCGACGACGGATGCAAGTGAAGATTTCTGGGGCAAATGATTAGACAGTTCCGCCATTCATGGCCTGCAGTTTGCCCAAAATCGTTTCCCACAACTGCTCGTAGGGAATGATTTCAAGGCTGTTGGAGCTGCCATGCTGGTAATTGAGCCGACTGGCTTGCAGCAGATTGTAATAGCGCTCAGTGATTTTGGTCGTTCCTTCGTAGTTGAAGCTCTTCTTTTCCATCAAGAGCACCATTTTGAGAAAACAGTTGCTCCGATAGTTTTCATCTTCCTTGAGATAGCGGCTGCAATAAACCTTGAGGGCCTCGGCTTTGGCGATGATGCCGTCAAAGTCTCTGCGATCCAGTAAGAAGAGTACCTGCAAAATGATGATGGCTATATTGAGTCCCCGCTTGTCTTTGCTGTAGATGGGCACATCATTGAGAAACTTCATCAACTTGAATTGATTTTCTGCGACCTCGCCCGAGGTTGCATCGATGCGACCGTTGAGCATGTAGCGGAGGAATGCCTCAAAAATGCGCCATTTTTCCTGCCGCGATGGATCGACACTCACGAAGTCTGGGTGCGAAGTGACCTTATGGTAGATCTCTGAAGCCTGCAGGTAATTTCCGGTGTGCATACACAACAAAAAATAGAGGTCCAAAAACACCACCCAGTTGGGCGAGCCTTCGGTGAAATATTGCACACCGATGGCTGCCGCGGCATTGCCCTCGTCGTAGCGCCCCAAATTGAGGTAGGCGACCATGCGATAGATGGCCATCTCTCCATACCTGATGTTGGAGGACATGTGCTTGGTTTTTGCCAAACAGGCCGCAAACTTGTTGCAGGCTTGCAACAACAATTCGAAATCCTTTGAAATCTGCCCAGCGACGACCGTGAGCCTAAAAATTCCCAGCTCCAAGTTGTAGGAGCTGTGGTGCTCCATTTCAGACTGCACATGGGCAATGTAAGACTTAGCGATCTGCACCATCTCAGGCCGATTGCTATCGCTTTTGCTGAATGGCAAAACGAGAATCTGGTAATATTCCTCGACCAAGCATTCGGCTCGGTATAGTGCCTGAACCTCATCAAATCGCTTGCGCAGCACCTCAAACTCTGCAACTCTACCTGCAAACGCGGCGGCATATCGCAGCTGCCGAAGGCAGTTAAGCATCACGTCGGTAATCTCAAATTTTTCAGCTTGTACCAGCGTGGATCGCAACAGGGACTCACCTGCTCCCCTTGCGCCATTGACCAGCAGGGTCATGGCCGCCATATAGTTGCGGTTGCACTGCAAAAGCGCCTGTTGATAATCTGAACCCGAAGGGTTGTCTAGAAAGAAAAGGGTATTGAGCAGTCGGTTGCGCACCCTCGACTTGAGCATGAGATACTTCTTGTCTGAGGGATCAGTATCACAGAGTGCGCGGGCTGCTTCTTCATCGGTTTTGAAAGTGCCGTCCTTGACACCATGGTAAAATCGATTATAAGCATTCTTGCGATTCGCGCTGCTCGAATCGTTAAATACCTCGATCTTTTTGAGACGTCGTCGGCCTACTACTCTGATGATCTCTCTTAGCCTTTGCATCGTTCTCCTTCCAAACAGAAGGCAAATATACTGAAATTAAGTGGCAAAAGCTAGGGGTTTGGGGCTTACGGTGTTACCGAAGCCACTGACCTGTTTCTCGTTGGGTGACCGATACCCACTAAAATTGTATCAGTAATTCTTATCCACACTTAATTCTAAATATCATGAATCTCATCGTTGCAATCTTCCTTTACCATGGCCTCACCTATCCCGGCGACACCATCACCCGTGCAGAAATCGCTGAACACCAAACGGAGATTTCCGAGGCGCCTAGCGATCCTGACTTTATTGATTTCTATGAAGAAGTGATGAGCGACGGCGTCTATACGCTCGATATCACCTGCGAAAACTGACGCGACCGATTCGCCACCTACTGTATTCCTCCAAAAAAGTAGCTGATGCGCGCCGTGGGGTATGGCCTGAATTCGACATAAACCTGTCGTAGCTCGGACTCTTGAGCAGCAGCACCAAAAATTTGGTTTGTGGCGAGTATCTTGTAGTTGTTTTTGTGCACTTGAACTTGCATCCAGAGTCCTAAGTCGATCGTGCTTTGGTTGCGATTGCGGTAGCCAAATGCAAGAAGTGGGCCTGTCTGAAGGCTGATTTGCTGCAAGCTGATCGTTTTGAGCAAATTGTCTAGACCGACCATGTTTCCAAGCTTGCGCTTGCTTTGGTCAAAATGCTTGTAACCCGCGGTTGCATACCACTCCTTGGATTGATTGGGATGGTTCAGCAGCATGCGCCAGCGGGTCTCGATTGTGAGAATGCGGTTGGTGTCCAGCGTCGTCTCAGAAAACTCCTGCCAATTGAGGTAGCTCTGAAAGGTCTCCTTGCGCCTGAAACTAGCCTCGCCCTGCAAACGTTTGCCGGGACGCCAGTTCGCCTTAAAATTACTTTCCAGGTTGCGTGTCGATCGATCTGTCTTGTTGAAATCTGTGAAATCTTTGACGTTGTAAGTCACATAAATCGCTTGCTGCCCTTCTACCCGCAATTGCTTGAGGATGTCCCATCCAAAGTCAAAATCTAGCCTGAGCGATCGTTGTATATAGTTGTCTTGGCTCTTTTCCTTGAGCAAAAAGGCATAGTGGCGATAATTGCCTTGCAAATCGAGCGAGGTGTGAAAGGATTTGTTCCAAGCGCTGCTCCATTTACCGTTACCCACCCAGCTCAGTTCATCGCGGTCATCAAAATTCGTTTCGCTCGGGGTATCGTATTGCAAGTATTGATTGGAAACCTTGGCCTCCAACCGTTGCCGCTGACTGAGCGGCAATACCAGAGCCGCCTCGACCTTGTTGTAATTTTTTTGAAAATCCTTTTGTTTCTCCCGCTCTAGATTCGTTTCAAAGTCACTGGCATTCAAGCCCGTGTTATTCATCAGCAGGTAACCTCGGCTGGAGTATTGGAATTCATATCCAGCACTGACCCTCATTTTTTTGCGTACCCAAGTCAAGATTTGTGAAGTGTTGAGCTCGACGCCCTGAAACGTGAGGTTGTTTTCTTCAGGCTCTGGCAGCACGATATTCTTGAAAAGAAATCTCCGGCGGTGCATCAGCAGGTTGTTGGATGACCGCCACTCCAATCCGGGCAAAAAAGTATAGCTCAAATCGATATGCGGCATGATCGAGTCGCTGAGAATCCGCTTTACAGAGTTTCCTTGGTAGTCGTCGAGTTCGTGAGCGCTCAGGTGCAATCCCGCCTCAAGATTTACACCCTCCTCAAATGATTTCATCCAATTGTGGTCCAAAATCAGATTGTGCTGCCGTCTCGGGCTGATGTCTTTGTAGCGAGCGACCAGTTGGGTGCGCATGGAGAGATTGTCCTCAAAAGCATGCTCGGAAACAACAAAGAGTGCAGGGGTGATCCCTTGATCGAGCCGCACCTGAGGCCCCGATGTGCCCAAGACGGCTGTGCGGGTGTCCCAAGTATAGCCGATCAGCGGCGTGACATGCAAAAAGTCCCAGGGCTTGTAGCGTAGCCCAGCATAGGCATTGATTTTCTCGTTTTGATTGTTGACATATTGGTCGGTTTCGATCCAACTTGCCAGGTCCAGCCGCTTTTTCAGTTGGAAATGTTGCCAGATGTCGGTGTGGAAATACATCTGCACAAACCGCCCCTCCTCGCGTGAGCTGTTGTAGATATTGCTGTGGCTGAGCCGAAAATCCAAAGCATAGCGGCCTTTTTCCAAAGAATACCAGCTCTCCATCGCTGTCGAAAATGTAAAATCATTTTGACGGTCAAAGGCCAATCTGATCTTGGGGCGATCTTGCTGCCCGATTGCAGCAATCGGCAACAACACGGCCAAGCTCAGCAATATCCAGCAGCAAAGCTTCGCATCTCTAATCCACAGTGCCCATCGCGACATTGGGAGTGAATTTAGGCAATTTTGGCTAATACATATCGGTGCAAAAATTGGGTGCTGTAAATGCCCCTCCTTTGCTGCCCGCCCAAAATGGTGCAACCCAGCACATCAAGGCAAGGCCGGCAAGACTTTGCCGCTGACGCCGCCAAAACCGATGCGAATGCCGTCCTTTTCGCAATGGCCGTGGATCACGACTGTATCTCCATCTTGGATGAACTTGCGTTCGCTCCCATCAGGCATATGAATCGGCTTGCTGCCACGCCACGTGAGCTCTAACATGGATCCATAGCTGTCTTCGGTCGGGCCCGAAATCGTGCCCGACGCACAGAGGTCGCCCGGTTGCATGTTGCAACCGTTCACTGTGTGGTGCGCGAGCTGCTGACGCATGCTCCAATACATATACTTGAAATTGGAGCGCGAGACGACTTTCGATGGGCCTTGTGCGGGAACGATTTGGACTTCGAGGGCGATGTCAAAATTTGCTGGCGCATTCCCTTGGAGGTAAGGCAGCGGCTTGGGATCCTGCACGGGACTATCGACCCTAAACGGCTCCAAGGCGTCCATCGTCACCACCCAGGGGGACATGCTAGAGGCGAAATTTTTGCCCAAAAATGGACCTAGCGGCACGTACTCCCAGCTTTGGATGTCGCGGGCGCTCCAATCATTGAAGAGCACCATGCCAAACATGTGGTCCTCAGTTTGATCGATCGGGATCGGTTGCCCCATCGCATTGCCTTTTCCGATGATGAAGCCGACTTCGAGCTCAAAATCGAGCAGCTTGGATGGACCAAAAACAGGCTCGGTTGCATCGGCAGGCAGCATTTGGCCTTTGGGGCGCCTCACCTCGGTGCCCGAAACCACGATGGAGGAGGCGCGGCCATGGTAGCCGACTGGCAAATGCTTCCAATTGGGCATGAGTGCATTGTCTTTGCCGCGGAACATGATTCCAACATTGGTGGCATGCTCGATGCTGCTGTAAAAATCGGTGTAGTCGCGGATGTCTACAGGCATGCACATAGTCACATCATGCATGGGGATGAGCGCACTTGCCCGCAAGACCTCATTGTGGGCGATGTCGCCGCAATCGGCTTCCAAAAGATTGGAAACGCGCTCGCGTAGGTTGCGCGTAGCCGCGCGCCCCAAGCCTGCAAGGCGATTCAAAGTGCTGTAATGCAACACTTCCAAATCAAAACCAAGGTCCCCAAGCAAACCTGAAGCTGCAAGTTCGGCGATGTCGAGCACATGCTCGCCGATGGCCATCCCGATGCGCGGCAATGGATCAGCATCGGTCGTAAAAATGCCCAAAGGCAGGTTTTGAATTGGAAAATCGGAGCCGGCGGGCACAGGAAGCCATGACTTGCGCTGCGGATCGTTGGAGGGAAGCATCATAGAACAGCAAAAAATAGAACCTTAAAAACGGATAGTCAAAGTTACCACCTAGAACGTGGGCGGGTCAAAGAAAAAGAAAAAAAAAGAAGAAACCCGAAAGAAAAGAATAACTTTGTGGGAGAAGGCAAAGGAGGGAGAATGAAAGTACATGGAATAAGCATAGGGAGCTATCAGCAATTCAAATCCCTAGAACTAGATTTTACATATCCTAAAGGACATCCCAAAGCAGGACAAGCTTTGGATCGCGTATGCTTCATTGGGCAGGGCGGAACAGGGAAAACCACATTGCTGAGGCTGATCAAGTATTTCATAACCCATGATCCCAACATGGGAAACGATCTAAAGATAGATGAATATGAGGCCCGATCAATCCTCATGGACACAATGATCGGGAAACATTTTGTAAGGAAATACCGTCGTGCAGCGGGGTTCTTTGCAGCATCATTGAAAAAAGGGGCCGGTTATGGTTGGGATGCTGATTTTAAGGAATATTACCTTCAACATATTATCAACAACCGACCAATACTCCTTAATTTCCCGATTGAGGCGCCGAAGAATATTCTGATCAAAGAATATCCTGAGTACAGCATGCACAACATTTATGGAGCCAGCGAATACGATACTCATGAACTTCCAGAAATGGGTCCTCGTGATTTCGTCGATTTTGGGGACAAAAACTCCATAGCTGTTTGGGACCTCGTGATGGATCGCATTAAGCGACACACCAGCCAAGAACTTGATTGGAAGCAGAAAATCGCGGAAGCAGCGATTGCGGCCACTGGAACTTCGCAGAAAAAGGTGGAACAGCTGACCATTGAATACGAAGCTTGGTTGAAATTGAACCCAAGTCCTTTAGAGAATTTGGCGATTAAACTCAATAGCCTCATCGCACCTCTGGGCGTGAGGATCAAGACCAATGTGGATCACAAAATGATCATGCGGTTGGGGAGCCTTCAGCTCCAGACCCACCAAGGAGTCGATCTGAATCGTGAATTTTGGAGCACTGGTACACGGCAAATCATAGAGTCAGCAGTTCCATTGATTGAATCAAAAGCTAAAGGAGCAATCGTACTTATCGACGAGCCAGAAAAGTCGCTCTACCCGGATGTCCAAGCTCAAATCGTCGATTTTTTTTCGGGATTGGTCAATGACTGTCAGTTTTTTTATACTACCCATTCGCCTATCATCGCTTCCTCCTTCGATCCATGGGAGATTGTGGAGCTAAAATTTGATGAGAGCAATCAGTATGTTGTGCAGGAGACCAACTACGTGGGCGAGCGACATGTGGACAACTATACTGTCTACCCCAAATATCTCAAGTGGGATGGCATTTTAACGAAACTCTTCGGTTTAATGGATGACGGCAACAGTGAGTATCGCACAGCGGCGGTTACGAAAGCAGCTGTACTGGAAATGGAGCTGGAAGCAATGAAAGAAAAGGGAAAGAACCAAGGACCTAAATTTGAGCGATTACTTGCGGATTTTATCAAACTGAAAACCAAACTTGGTTGGGAATGAGAAAACTCGACAAGCAGATTCGCCATGCAATAGCATATGATACTTGGTGGAAAACAAATTCACAAGTGGAATATGACTCAAGCAAAAATCCATACTACCTGGATGTGCTGTTTGAGTTATTGATCGCCCAAGACGGCCTATGCGCTTATACGGAACTTGCAGTAATGTCCCGAAAACAAGTAGCGGAACTGAAGCTTGTATTTGAATCTGGCAAGGTCAAAAAAGACACGAAACGCCCTGAAGTATTCATCGACTTAGAACATTTTGACTCCAGCGACAAAAAAGCAAGGGGATGGAATTGGGAGAACCTTTTCGCTGTATGGGATGGTGTGAATAAGAAAAAAAGAACGTTTGAAGCGCTCCATGGCATAGATACTATTCTCAAACCAGACAATCTAGACTACCAACCCTTTGAACTATTGGCCTACAATCCAAAGCGCCATGCTTTCGTGCCAAATCCCAAGCAGCCAAAGGAAATTCAAGATCGTGTGGAAAAAATGATTACAGTGCTGTGCCTTAACTTTGGAACGGTCCTAGGGCAAAGAAGGATGTATCTGGAATCTCAGATAAAGATCGCCAACCTCTCTGGTAAGATACCCAAAATCCACCAATTCCCAACCGCCTTCGCCCTCATCATCCAACAACAAGCCTGATCTGCGGTCATTTCAATTTTCTCATGCGTCGATGCAACCTTCCCTCGATTCATTTGTCTATATTTGAATTGTTCACCCATGTACCAAAAATCGGTCACAATTATGAAATTCAATTCTTTGCTGCGGAGCATGGCTCTTTTGTTGATGCTGATGGCGGGAGTGTCGATGCAGGCACAGTCTGCATTTCCCAATGATCCAGACGTGCGCACAGGTAAGTTGCCGAATGGCATGACCTATTACCTGAAACGCAACATCGAGCCCGCCAACCGTGCCGAGTTGCGCCTCGCCGTGAATGCAGGTTCCGTGCTTGAAGACGATGACCAACAAGGACTTGCACACTTTTGCGAGCACATGGCCTTTAACGGCAGTACGCACTTCAAAAAAAGCGAGCTCGTCGATGCCTTGGAAGCAATGGGCGTGAAATTTGGACCGCATTTGAATGCCTACACGTCGTTTGACGAGACCGTGTACATGCTGCAAGTGCCCACCGACAAGCCTGAGCTTGTCGACAAGGCTATGCTCGTGCTCGAGGATTGGGCACAGGGCCTGAGCTTTGACAACAATGAAATCGACAAAGAGCGCGGCGTGGTGATCGAAGAGTGGCGCCTGCGCAGCGGCGCCATGACCCGCACCATGGAGGAGATCATTCCTGTCATGGTCAATGGCGCAAAGTATGGGCAGCGCTCCCCCATCGGCAAAGTCGACATCTTGAAAAACTTCAAGTATGAAACGGTCAAGAATTTCTATGCCAAATGGTACCGTCCCGACTTGATGGCTGTCATCTTGGTCGGTGATATCGATCCCGTCAAAATGGAGGCCGAGCTCAAAAGCCGTTTTGGCAAGGTACCCGCCAAAGCCAACCCCACTCCTCGCCCATTCATCACGATCCCAGATCATGAAGATGTGCGTGCCAAGGTCTTCGTGGATGATGAATCGCAATTCAACCTGCTCCAGATCCTCTTCAAGCACGACAATTTGCCGATGAAGACCGAAGCTGACTATACCCGCGAGTTGGTCACTTCGCTCGCCGGGGAAATGCTCACAGCACGCATGAGTGAGCTCAAGGAGCTTGGAAACAGCCCATTTCTCTTCTCCTTTGTCGGCGACGGCAACTTGCAAGGCATCAGGGCCAAAAGTGCGATGTCCTTTTTTGGCATCTTCAATCCAGAAGGTGTCGACAAGGCCATCGAGCAGTATTTCACCGAAATCGAGCGTGCACGCAGGCATGGCTTCATTCCGTCTGAGTTTGAAAGACAAAAAAGCAAAATGCTCAAGGATGCCGAAACTGCCTACAAAGAGCGCGACAAGACTGGCAGCGACAAGCTCGTGGGCGCGTATGTCGAGAGCTTTTTGAGTGGTGGCTACTTCCTGAGTCCAGAACAAAACTTGAATCTGCTGAAAAAGCACCTTCCCGAAATCACACTCGCCCAGATCAATTCTGCATTTAGCAATTCAGTACAGCCTCGTAACTGCGTGATCACGCTCAGTGGCAAGCAAAAAGACAATGCAAAATTCCCAACAGAAGCGGCTCTTTTAGCCAAATATGAAAGCATTCGCAAGGGCGAAGTCGAGGCGTACAAGGAACTCGTGGACGACCGACCGCTCATCTCAAAGGCGATTACCGCTGGTAAAGTTGTTACCGAAACAAAAAGCTCCCACGGAGTCACCGAATGGAAACTGAGCAATGGTGCACGCATCATTCTCAAACCCACGGCCTTCAAAGACGACGAAGTGCTCATGGAAGCCTTCAGCTTGGGCGGTTCTTCTCGTTTCAGCAACGGCGATTTCCCCAAGACATGGCCTGCTGCCGACATCATTGGTTCCAGTGGCGTCGGCCCATTCAAAGCAGCCGTCCTCAACAAAAAACTTGCCGACAAGACGGTTTCCGTGAAACCCTATCTCGAGCCATTTACCGAAGGAATCAACGGCAATAGTTCCAAAAATGACTTGGAAACCATGTTGCAGCTCACTTACCTCTACTTCACAGCTCCGCGCCAAGACAAAGAGGCCTTTGAAAACTTCAAGCAAAACTTCAAGACTTATGCCGGCATGATGAGCGGACCTGAGGGGCGTTTTATGGATTCAGTAAACGTGATCATGAATTCGCACCACCCAAGGGAATTTGCCCTGACGGAGGCGATCATCGATGCTGTGGAATTGCAGCCTTCTTTCATGGCCTATTTGGATCGTTTCATGGATGCCAGCGACTTCACGTTTGTGTTCGTGGGCAGCTTTGACCCGGCGCAAATCAAGCCTTGGATCGAACAATACATTGGCGGCATCCCGGGCAATAACCGTAAGGAGTCTTGGAAAGATGTGGGGATCAAATCACCCGATGGCGTGGTGAAACGTGAGGTTTTTGCAGGCAAAGAGGCCAAGAGCATGGTAAGCCTAAATTTCACGGGGGCATACACCTACTCCGAGCAAAACAACTATGAGATGAATGCAATGCTTGCTACGCTGCGCATCATGATGCGCGAGTCAATGCGCGAGGAAAAAGGCGGCGTCTATGGGGTTTCCGCCTACGCTGAACAAGCTTCGTTTCCAAAGCAAGGTTACAAAATCACCATCAGCTTTGGTTGCGATCCATTGCGTGTAGATGAATTGATCAAGACGGTTTTTGACGAGATCAAAAAGCTGCAAGCCGATGGCGCCTCTGAAAAGAATCTGCAGAAGATCCAGGAAATCGACCGCCGCAGTCGCGAGACCGACTTGCAAGACAATGAATGGTGGCTCTACAATATCAGCCGAATGCTGCTCAATGGCGTGCCCTTCAGTTCACTCGACGAGCACCAAGGCTGGGTCAATGGCCTCAATGGTGCCAAGATTGGAGCCCTTGCCAAGCAGTACCTGCACGACGATAAGTTTGTGCAGATCGTATTGTATCCAGAGACTAAGTAGGTTTTTGCTAGCGTGAAGATGCCCCTGTTGCATGCTGTTTTCATTCCGAAATGCATTCAACAGGGGCATTCTCATTTGGGTAAGCGACCAGTGAAAAGTGACGAAGCAAATTGTCCACAAATCACCTAGGTTACGCACATTTATTGAACAATATTAACAAATATAGCCAAGATGTGGAAAACCAATTCGCTTACATCCAAGGGCTTAATGATTCAGAAATTCAACGATTAAGCTTGCGGAGCCCGACCTCCCGACATGTCGGTATTCTTGTTGAGTTCGCGGCCGAGCTCATCAAGACGGGCACGCTCAGCAGCGCTCAAGGTGTGGTAGCCTTTGCGTGACACGCGATCGAGCAGGATGTCCAACTCCCTTTGCATCATCGCACGGCGATTGACCTCGAGGCCATCTTGCTTGACCGGAAAATCAAATGGATTGGTCGATTGGGACCTCTGATTTTGCTGGAAATAAGGCCGAGGGCCTCGCGGTGCAAAAAAGCTTTTCAACCATTCCCATGGGTTGCTGCCGATATTCGGATTTCTATACATCCCGTACAGAATGAGCATGGTAGGGACTGCAAGGGCAGTGAGGAAGATCCAATGCTCCATGGCCTGCCACGGTGCAAAAAGGCAACCCAAAAGCAAGCCTATCAGTGCGCCGCCCAAGTGGGCCTCATGGCCGATCCGCCCAAACTGCTTCCCGATCCCAAACAAAGAAAAGCCCACATAAAGGATACCAAACACCCAGAACGGCATGGGTATGAAAAAGACGGCCAACCAACTGTCGGGCGAAATCACCAACAATGCAAAAATGACACCCGATATGGCTCCTGAGGCTCCGACGGCGGTGTAGTTGCTATCGTTGCGGCGCATAAGCAGTGCCAAGGCATCGCCTCCCAAGAGGCTGCCCACATACACAATCAGGTAGATCGCGATGCCCAAACCGCTGCCATAATTGCGTGGAAGGCAATAAAAGCGCTCCAATTCGCCACCCATGAAATAAAGCGACATCATATTCATCGCCAAATGGCCCCAACCGCCGTGAAGGAAACCACTCGTGAACATGCGGTCATATTCACGGTAACCAAGGATGCGCCCCACATGAAACTTGTAGCGGCTCATGATCTCGGGCTTGGAAAAGCCCATGTAAGTAAAGACCACGTTGGCAATGAGTAGAATGAGTGTAGCTAGCATAAGACTTGCATCGGTTCAGAAGAATGTCCAAATGTCTGCCATCGCAACCAAAAAATCAAATTGTGCAAAAGTACCTTGCCATTCGCGGGAGACGGCGCTAAATTTGCAACCCTATAAATTGAGATTGACAATGTCAGAGTGGTTCCAATCAAAAGTAAAATTTCTGCGTCAGATGGACAATGGTCTCATCAAGCAGATCACTGAGCAGTATCTTGTCGACGCTATGAGCTTTACCGAGTGTGAGGCCAGGGTCATGAAAGAGGTAGGCGAAGGGATGCGCGAAGTCACGATGATGAGCGTCGCCCGCAGCAATATCAAAGAAGTTGTCTTCTACGGGGACACCGATCTTTGGTGGAAAACCAAAGTGACCTACAACCTCATGGATGAGGACACCGAAAAAGAAAAAAAGATCACGACTTATCTCCTCGTGAACGCAAATGACCTCAAAGAGGCCTATGAGCGCACCGAGGAGCACCTGAGGGAAATGCTCGTTCCGTTCCAAATCCCCAAAATCGAGGAAAGCCCCATCATCGACGTCTACCAGTACGAGCAAGCGCTTCGCCAAGGTCTCCGCAAGGCAACCGAAGAGGAGTCTGCAGCCAAGGAAGAAACGATCAAAGCCCCCAAGATCAAGCCCAAAGACATCGAGTTTGAAAGCAAATTTGAGGTTCCCCAAGTCAGAGACGAGGAAGAATAGCAAATTTGAGGGGAAGGCCCTGCGTATTAGAAATGAGGAATTAGGAATTGCACCCGCTCAATTCCTAATTCCTCATTTCTAATTCCGAATCTCTTATCCACGATCATTCAGCAACAGTCCTCCGTTAAAAATACTTAAGTCTCACCACCACAGCGGATCATTCCCGTACTTTGTTGGGAAATGAAAAAAGGGCATATCCGCATTTTGGTGGTGGTGATGTCAGCAGCGCTGCTGGGCTTGCTGGCTGTGCAGTGGTTTTGGGTGCGCAATGCCGTTGCGATGCGCG
>JANPHP010000361.1:0-5711 GCA_031424495.1 Bacteroidota bacterium
GCCGACCACGATGGCTGGGCAACGCATTCGCAAGGTCATCGAAGGCGTGCTCCTTCCCAAAGGCATACACCAAGTGCAAATCGCGCCGTATGCGAACGCCTATTGCGGCTATATTACCACCTATGAAGAGTACCAACATCAGCTCTATGAAGGTGGCCACACGGTATTCGGGCAATGGACTTTGGGTGCATTCCAAACCAAATTCAAGCAATTGGCTGAGGAAATGGTAAAAAGAGTGGATTCTCGTGAATTGGTGGACGATGCGCATCCTCCAGTATTTACGAAGGAGGAAATGAATCGCCGCATCTATGGCGGTATACCCATGCAAAGCGATCAACATTTGTGAAGCCTGCAGAATACAAAGTTTACAAAGCAGCTATCAATGGGTTACCGATGCCACTCGCGTGGGTGGATTTGGATCGACTCGATGCCAATGCGCTCGCGATTGCCGCGCGCGCTGGCGACAAAACTGTGCGTGTAGCTAGCAAATCGGTGCGCAGCGTCGAGATTTTGCGCCGCATCTTCAGCTTGAGCGACAAGTTTCAGGGACTGATGTGCTTCACTGGGGCCGAAGCCGTTTGGCTGAGCGAGCTCGGCTTTGACGACCTGCTCATCGCTTACCCCGTCTGGCAAGCCGCTCAAGTACAAAAAATCTGCGAAGAGGTACGCAAGGGCAAGCTGATCATTTGCATGGTGGACAGCGAGGCGCATGTACTTCATTTGGAAGCGATTGCTGCCGCCGCAGGCGTGGTTTTGCCGATTTGCATCGATCTGGACATGTCCATGGCCCTGCCCGGTATCCATTTTGGGGTGCATCGCTCACCCGTGCACTCAGTCGAGCAGGCACTCGCGGTGCATGCCGTGATCAAGCAAGCGCCGCACTTGCGCCTGCAAGCACTCATGGGTTACGAGGCGCAAGTCGCTGGCCTCGGCGACCGCATTCCCGGACAAAAGCTCAAAAATATCGCCATCCGGCTGCTCAAGCGTCGTTCGATCAAGCAAGTCGCAGCACGGCGCAAGGCCGTTGTGGACGCGCTGCGCGCCGATGGCGCCCAGCTGACGATCGTCAATGGTGGCGGCGTCGGGAGCATGGAATTTACGCGAGAAGAGGCTGTCGTAACAGAAATCGCAGCCGGCTCAGGGTTTTTTCAATCGCATTTGTTTGACTACTACGACAATTTCAGGCATGAACCTGCCGCCGGATTTGCCGTCGAGATCGTGCGCCAGCCCAGTCCGGGCATTTGGACTTGCCATGGCGGCGGCTATGTTGCCAGCGGCTCCACAGCTCCCGAAAAGGCTCCAAAGCCTCATCTGCCCCTCGGCGCCAAGCTTGATGCCAATGAAGGCGCTGGCGAGGTCCAGACGCCGATCAGTTACGAAGGGCCTGAATCGCTGCAACTAGGCGATCCAATCTTTTTCCGGCATAGCAAGGCGGGCGAGCTCTGCGAGCGCTTCAATGCACTGGCTTTGATGCAGGGTGGCAAGGTGGTCGGCAGCGCCAACACTTACCGTGGTGACGGGAAGTGTTTTCTCTAGGGTCGGATTCCGAGGCTCCTGCTAGCGCAATTCCAAAATCAGCATTTGGGAGTGGCTGCCATCGGTATCGGTGAGCGCCATCACTTGTACATTGCCGTTGACGGGCGGCAACAGACCGATGGCTTCGATCTTATCCGGTGTGATTTGCCCAGCCTCATCGACTACTGGCATCGCAAACAGCTCGCCGCCATCGCCAGCCGTGGGCCGCACGATCCATCCTACGTAGCTGCCGAGTACCTCGCCATCTTGGATCCAATCGACACTGTCCTCGGCACTTGCGCAAAAATACAGGCGATTGCGCCGCAAGTCTGTGCAGGCACCCGACATGCCTAGTGGCACGCCATTGATATCAGGCAATTTGTAGGTCTGTATGGTCAATGCGGGAGGATTGCCCTTGCATCCGCCCAACAAATAGGTGTTGAAGGCCTTGAGGTCCATCAAAATGGACTGGTTCATGCCGCGATTGAGGAGGATTAATTTGCCATCAAAAACGGAGGCACCCTCGATATTGAGTTTCTCGGGGCCGATTTTGCAGGTTTGCAAGATGTATTGATAAAATGCCTCCGCATGAATCTCTTGGGATGAGAGCAAGGACTCCTGCCACACAGCATGCACGATGTAGCTGCGCTGCGGGAGCTTGGAGCCCGAACCGAAGATCAGCATTTGGGTCTGCTTGCCTTGTCGCCAATTGGCGATGGCCTCAAAGTCACGTTTGTGCTTCTTGGGAACGCGCCCGTCGACGATCACAGCCGGCGTCGCAGAGATCGGCCACTGCCCTCGCAATTCGCCATCGGCATCCAACCAATACAAATCGATGAAATCGTCACCAACCACGAGCCAACCCTCTGGTATCTCTGCGACACCCGAAGCTGATGCGATCGGTAAAAGGTCTTTGCGGTGAACGACCACAAACGACTTGAGGCTGGGATTGTATGCGGGCGCTGCCATTGTGCCGCAATTTAGGCTTTTGAGAATGCGTTTACAATAGGCAGCGATTTACCTTGCCTCCTTGCTCCGTTGGTCACGCAACACGGGCGGTCCAGCGCAAAGTGAAATTGGCTCAATTTCAAGTGAAAGCCTTCCAATAGCGGAATCAGCTTTCTGGGAAACCGTTTTCGAGCCAACACTGTAGCTTGGCGAGTGTAGAGTCTGCCAAGAAGTCATTTTGTGGCATGGAACGGAGGTCCAAAACGCGGTTTTCAAACTTGCCGTTGAGCAAGATCGGCTTGATATTGGCGTAGGTTGTATAGTCAGTACTCTTTGCATTCGCGCCGTGGCAATCTGATCCCCAGCAACTTGTGGCGACGATATCCAGAACTTGACCATTCCAGGTCGGTGCAGAGCCATCACAAGCGATGCGATTGGACTGTTTTTTACAACTGGCTGTTATCAAAACGGCCGCGAACAATAGCAGAAAAAAGCGCTTTGAATTCATATCTAGCTTAATTGGATGCAATAATACAATTGTTGCTGCAATATTTATGTGTCGCGACATGTAATGTCGTGGCATTAACTTTGTTTAACCGCTTGCCTACGGATTCGTTGCTTAACTTTGTATCTATTATCTAGTCCTATGAAAAAACTGATTGCTTTGCTGGTTTCCTTGCTGCCCCTGGTCATGTGGGCGCAAAACACGGCTGGTGTCGTCACTTATGCCGAGGTCACGCTGATGAAATGGACGCCACCGGCAGACATGGACCCCGCGATGAAGGCTCAAATCGAGCAAATGATGGCCAAAGGCCCCAAATCATTCACCAATTACAAGGAGCTGAGCTTCAATCCTGAGTTTGCTTACTACGTGGTGGCCCCCAAGCAGGTGAAGCTTGACGAGGAACGCGCCACGCAAGAAAGCATGGAGGGACGCGGCGGCGGCGGTTTCAGGCGGATGATGACCAATAATAAGGGCATCAACTATTGGGATTTGAAAAAGAACAAATATGTGGACAAGCGCGAATTTTTTGAGAAGGAATTCCTGATCAAAGATGAGCCAACCAAATTGCAATGGAAGATTTTGGGCGAAGCCAAACAAATTGCGGGTCACGTCTGCCAAAAGGCATCGACGATGAAGGATACAACAGAGATCATCGCTTGGTTTTGCCCGACGATTCCCGTTCCTGCGGGCCCTAACGGATTTGGACAGCTCCCAGGTTTGATCTTGGAAATCTCCACTGACGAGCGCACGACCCTCACGGCCGAGTCTGTGGAGTTCAAGCCGATTGCCGAGGCAGATTTCGAGCAACCCAAGGGCGGCAAAGTGGTCACCAAGGCCGAATATGATACCATCGTCAAGGAAAAAATGGATGAAATGCGTGAAGAAATGAAGTCTCGCATGGGTGGCGGTGGCGGACAGATGCGGATGATGCATGGGCAGTAAGCCCAAGGCTTCACTTTTGCTGATGGTCGCCCTCGATTAGGCTGATCTTATTTTTCACGATTACTGAGTATTCATGCGCAAAATTTTCTTGCTTTTCGCAATTGCCATCATGGGGTTGGCAGCCTCGGTGCAGGCCCAAAAGTACACGATTGGGGGACGCGTAACCGATGATGCAGGCGAGCCGATCATTGGCGCAAGCGTGATGCTGCTGCAAGCCAAAGATTCAATTTTGCAAAGTTTTGCGATCACTGGTGACAACGGAAATTTCAAATTTGACGGCGTGCCTGCGGGCGACTTTGTCTTCAAATCGATCTTTCTGAAGCACAATACCTATGTCGCCACGGTCAAAGCCGAAGGCAGCGAGGCTGTGATCACCATGCCACAGGTCAAAATGGTTCCTGAGGCCAGCAAAATCGCAGATGTGGAGATTACCGATGAGCGTGAGCCGATACGCATGAAAGGTGACACCATTGAGTATGACGCGCGGTCTTTCAAGACGCAGCAAGGCGACAATGTAGAGAATCTGCTGCGCAAGCTTCCTGGCGTCGAGGTCGACAACGATGGCAATATCAAGGCGCAAGGCAAAAGCGTCGTCAGGGTGTTGGTGGATGGCAAGGATTTTTTTGGGGACGACCCCAAAGTTGCCAGCAAAAACCTGCCCGCTGACGCGATCAACAAGGTGCAGGTATTTGACAAGAAGTCTGAAATGGCAGACTTCACGGGCGTAGACGATGGCACGCGTGACCGCACGATCAACCTCACGCTCAAGGACGAGTACAAAAAGGGTTATTTTGGAAACGTCTCTGCGGGATACGGCACCAAAAATCGATACGAGGGCAAGGCTAGCCTCAATCGCTTTGCCGACAAGAGTCAAATTTCCTTTTTAGGACAGGCGAACAATACAAATCAGCAGGGATTTTCCTTTCAGGATTACATGAATTTCATGGGCGGCATGCAAAACATGACGCGTGAGAATGGTCCGCGCACCGCTGGCATCTCGCTCGGCGCCAATCCCAACAATGGATTCTACAATACAGGGGCCACCGGCCTCAACGGCAACTGGGACATCGGCAAAAAAACCAAAATCTCGGTGGGCTACTTCGGCAATTCCATGGTCAAAGACCTCGAGCGCACCTCTACCAAGCAGACCGTGCTCGACGATGGGACTTATACCACTGATGAGGAAGGAACACAGACCGACTTCAACACCAATCACCGTGGAAGCTTCAGCATCAAGCATGATATCGACAGCCTTACGAAAATCACATTCAAAACGAATGTGAGCGGGAATAGCACCACCTCAGATGCCACCAACCTCACCACATCATCCCTGCCAGGTGGAGCCAACAATTCCAGCGACCAAACCTCGGCGACCTCGGGCAGCATTCGGGATTTCAACAACTCCCTCAATTTGATGCACCGTTTCAAGAAAAGGGGACGCTCTGCAAGCCTGAGCGGTACATTCAGGTACAATCCGCAAAATAAGACCGTCGATTTGTTATCGTTAAACTCATTTGGGCGCGACACCGTCACCTATAGCAGCGACACCGTGCACCAAAACCAGTTTCAGTCGCAGGGCTATACCTCTTATGGCGGGGTATTCGCCTACTCTGAGCCGATCGGCAAGCACAGTGTGCTCGACGGCACCATCAATTACCAACAGACGGTAAACACGTTGGAGAAAAACTTCTTCAATTTGGATCAAGACGGTGGCAGCCCTATCCTCGACAACAACTTGAGCAATTCGTATGAGTCGATATTCAGTTATGGCCGTGGTGGCATCAATTGGCGGGTTTTTACG